>JBAYCS010000051.1:0-6021 GCA_041668625.1 Acholeplasmataceae bacterium
GTACCATCAATCTTAAATGAGATCATCGCACCCAAAGATTTACCAATCCAATTCTTTTGCATTTCTTTTAAATGCTCTGGCCAATCAAGTAAGTCTAGGTCTTCTAATAAACGATCTGCATATTCAGTAATGCGAAGCACCCATTGACGCATCGCTTTTTTAACCACAGGATATTGTCCACGTTCAGAAACCATTTTGCCATCGACAAGTTCAATTTCATCGTTCGCTAAAACTGTCCCTAGACCTTCACAAAAGTTCACTTCAACATCTTTTAAAACAGCTAACCCTTTTTCATACATCTTTTTAAAGATCCATTGGGTCCACTTGAAATAGGCTGGATCTGCTGTCGCAAATTCTCTATCCCAATCAATGCCTTTACCGGATTCAATAATTTGACGTTTAAAATTATCAATATTTTGATACGTAAAGCTTCTTGGATCTTTTCCTGTCGCTAGAGCATATTGTTCAGCAGGCAAGCCAAAAGCATCCCATCCCATCGGATGAAGGACGTCAAAGCCTTGCATACGCTTAAAGCGACTGATAATATCAGTGGCTGTATAGCCTTCAATATGTCCTACATGTAATCCAGCAGCTGATGGATATGGAAACATATCTAGGCAATAGTATTTTGGTTTAAGGTTGTGGCCACTTGTTTGAAACATTTTTTGTTCCATCCAGTACTTCTGCCACTTCTTTTCGATTGTTTGATGATTATATTGCATATATTTACCTTCTTTCGATACTATATTCTATTATATAATAACTAAAATAAAAAAGGGAATTTAGTTTCCCTTTTTTGAAATTAATTCTTTGATTCAATGTACTTTACAAGATCGCCAACAGTTTTTAAGTTTTGTGCGTCTTCGTCTGAGACTTGAAGGTTAAATTCTTCTTCAAGATTCATGATAAGCTCAACTGCGTCAATTGAGTCTGCACCGAGATCTTCTGCGAGTCTTGATTCCATTGTGATCTTTTCTTCAGGAACGTTAAGTTCACTTTTGATCATTGCTTTGATGCGTTCAAATACCATTTTCTTTCCTCCTACTTGCAACAAGCCTATTATATTTTATTTTTAATAATAAGTCAATCTAACTTCTTTGAAGGTCAAAACAAGTCATTAAATATCAGTTTTTTGACGTTTTACAGATCTTCCATAAAGATCCGTAAATGTTTTAATCTTTTTAGCAAGTCTTGCATTTAAATCTTGTCTTCTCATCCGCCATACCCAATTATTTCCCGTGGTTGATGGAACATTCATTCTTCCTTCCGACCCAAGATTTAAATAATCTTGCATAGGAATGATAGCTGTGTCTGCAACAGATGACAGTGTTGCTTTAATCAGGCTATCAACTTCTGATTTTCTACCTGCATGATTGATATAGGTTAAACAGAAATTGCGATCTTCTTTATTTAAATGTGTAAACCAAGTTCTTGTTGTTTCGTTATCATGAGTACCTGTATAGACCACCATATTTTTAGTATGGTGATGAGGTAAAAATTCACTATCAATTTTATGATCAAATGCGAATTGTAATAATTTCATTCCTGGGAAGTTTGTATCTTTTAAGAGTTGTCTAACTTCAGGAGTTACAACCCCTAAGTCTTCAGCGATAATGTTTGCATGCTCAATTTTCTTATTAATGGCTTTAAATAAATCAAATCCAGGACCTTTTTTCCATATGCCGTTTCTTGCAGTTAAATCACCATAAGGTATCGAATAATAGTTTTGGAATCCAATAAAGTGATCAATTCTAATCATATCAAAGATTTCCATCGATGCTTTTACCCGATCAACCCACCATGAATAACCATCTTTTTTTAAGTTTTCCCAATTATATAAAGGATTTCCCCATAATTGTCCATCAGCTGAGAAATTATCTGGTGGAACACCAGCAACTTCTATGGGTAATCTTTTTTCATCTAGTTGGAAATATGCGGGGTTTGCCCACACATCACTTGAATCATAGGAGACATAAATCGGCATATCACCAATCATTTCAACACCTTTTTTATTTGCGTAAGCTTTCAATTTCATCCATTGGTCATTCGCCATAAATTGAATGAATTGATAAAACAAAATATCATCTTTTAAAAGCTTACGATAATAAGCCATGGCTTCTTTATCACGCATTCTAATGGAATCATCCCAACTCATCCAAGATGCGCCACCATGATGCATCTTTAAAGCCATGAAGAAGGCATAATCTTTCAACCAATACTTATTAGCTTCAACAAATCTTCTGTATTTTAGTTGTTTTAAATTAAAGCGTTCAAAAGCTTTTCTTAAGATAATAAACCGTTCTTCATATAAATTCCCATAAGATACTTTTGTTTCACTCTCGAAGGTAGAAACAATCTCTTCTTTTAAAAGTAACCCTTTACGAACCAAAATATCTAGATCGATAAAATATGGGTTATTCGCAAATGCCGAAAACGTTTGATAAGGTGAATCACCATATGAGGTCGGTCCAAGTGGTAAAATCTGCCAGTAAGACTGATGACTCTTTTCTAAAAAATCGACAAACTTATAAGCGTCTCTGCCAAATGTTCCAATCCCATGACGGCTTGGTAAACTAGAAATGTGTAGTAATATTCCTGATTTTCTCATAATTTCTCCTTGAGTTCTAAAATGATGGCTTGATATGGTTTTAAAGTGATTTTGTGTCCTTTTAATTCAACTTTTTCATAATTTGATAATACAATTTTTATGATTTCATCCTCTAATTCATATGCTTCTTTTCGATCAGAAAATGAATTAATAATGAGCAATCTATTGTCTCTTGAAACTCTTTCATAGACGAAGAATTGATCACTTGATTCAACAGGTATAAATTCACCATAAACAATGACATCTTTATACTCACTATGTTTTCTTAAATCAATCAGTTTTTGATAGTGATGAAATAGCGAATGCTGATCTTTTAATGCTTTTCTTACATTAATTTTCTTATAGTTAGGGTTAATCTTTAACCAAGGGATTCCCTTAGTAAATCCAGCATTAAACTCATGTGTCCATTGCATCGGAGTACGCGCATTATCTCTTGAACTCATAGATGCTTTTCTTAATGCCTTCGGTGGATTATCAGGTTCTTTTTCAAGTTCTCTATAATACGCTGCTTTACTTGAAATGTCATTAAAATCGGTCACATCTTCAAACGGATAATTTGTCATCCCAATTTCTTCCCCTTGATAGATAAATGGGGTCCCTTTTAACATATGAAGCATCGTAGCAAGCATTTTACCAGATTCTAGTTTATATTTAGGACTTCCATATTGACTCATGACTCTAGGCTGATCATGATTAAGCCAATAAAGCGGTAACCATCCAATATCTTTGAAGGCAAGCTGCCATGATGTAAAAGCTTCTTTTAAACATTTCACGTTGGTTTTCAAATATTTAGGTTTATCAATCTCAAAACCGTTATTACACCAGTTATGATCAAAATTGAAAACCATCGATAACTCGTGTGAATCAAAGGCTGCATATTTAATCCCTTGATCAATCGATGCTGACCCACCGACTTCTCCTATTGTTAAGACATCACGTTTGCTAAATACTTTTTCATTCAACTTTTTTAAATATGTATGAACATCTGGTAAGTTAGAAAACTTAAACCAATCGAGTGGATACTTATCATTTGAAACATTCGTGTCTTCAAAAGGGGCACGAGCTAAATGAGATACTGCATCAATTCTAAATCCGTCAACACCAAGATCTAGCCATTTGTTGGCAACTTCAATCATCGCGTCATGAACAGCCTCATTTTTCCAATTTAAATCTGGCATTTTATCGGAAAATATTTTCATGTAATAACTATCGGTTAATTCATCATGCTTCCAAGCACTACCACCAAAAAACGATCCCCAGTTAGTGGGTTCTATCTTTTTACCGTCTTTCATCTTACCTTCGTGCCAGATGTAATAGTCACGGTAAGGATTATCAAGTGATTTTCTCGATTCAATAAACCATGGATGTTCATCAGACGTATGATTTAATACAAAATCTAAAACGATTTTAATGTCACGCGCTTTGGCTTCTGAAATTAATCGCTTCACGTCATCCATAGATCCAAATTCCTTAGCAACATCAAAGAAGTTTCTAACATCATATCCATTGTCGTCCATAGGAGAGTCATAAAAGGGGCAGATCCATAATAGATCAACACCAAGCGTTTTTAAATAATCGAGTTTGTAGATGATACCAGGAAGATCACCAATACCATCATCGTTACTGTCGTAGAAGCTTTTAGGATAGATTTGATATCCAACGCTTTCCATCCACCATTTTTTATTCACGAAAATCTCCTTTTTACACTTTTAATTGTATCATATTGACTTCTCTAATTATCTCATGATAGCGGTTTCATATTACACAAGAAAAAGAATAGTGATGATATAATGATTTTGGTGATAAAAATGAATACTCTAGCTATATGGCACCAAGCAAAATCTCAAGCTGCTTACGCCTATGATGAAAAAACGCTTCACATCTTAATTCGTACACAAAAAAATGATTTTGAGTCTGTTGAACTCATTTTTGGTGATCCCTTTATGTGGGATGGTGATTCTAAAGGTAAAGTCTTTTGGAAACACGAAGTTAAACCCATGGAAAGACGTTATCAAAACTCAGATTTTGATTATTACTTCTTAGCTATCAATCCACCTTATTTTAGAACTAAATATGCATTTATCTTAAAAACGAAAGATGAAACATATTTTTATGGTTCAAAAAGACTTAAGAAGCTTGAAAAAAATGAAGAGATGTATGCTCAATTTGATTTATCTGATTATAATAATTTCCCATATTTAAACCATGAAGATTTGCATCATACACCTTCTTGGGTTAAAGATACCGTATGGTATCAAATATTTCCTGATCGTTTTTACAGTTTTCACAAAAACTCTAACCTTAAATGGGGAAAACTCCCTGTTCATAATAACGAATTTTATGGTGGTGACTTAAAAGGGATAACTGAAAAGTTAGACTACTTAAAAGATTTAGGCATTAATGGAATCTATTTTACCCCCATCTTTAAAGCACATACTGCTCATAAATACGATACCGAAGATTACTACCTTATTGATCCACAATTCGGAACAAATGAAGACTTTAAAATGCTCGTCGATAAAGCACACGAAAAAGGCATCAAAGTGATGTTAGATGGTGTGTTTAACCACTGTGGTTATGAACACCCATTTTTCCAAGATGTGATAAAAAACGGTGAAGAAAGTAAGTATAAAGATTGTTTCTACATTGAAAAATTCCCGGTTGTTAATTTCCCGTTAAATAGCGAGAATAAGCCAATTAACTATCATCGTGTTAAACTTAATTTTTTAACATTTGCCTTTACACCTCATATGCCAAAATGGAACACATCAAATCCAATAGTTCAAGAGCATTTACTCGGTGTCATCAAATATTGGATAAAAAATTACGACATCGATGGATGGCGTTTAGATGTCTCTAATGAGATTAGTCACGACTTTTTAAGACAAATTAAAAAGGTCAGTCGAGAGGCTAAAGCTGACACATTTATCTTAGGTGAAAACTGGGATTCTTCTTACCCATGGCTTATGGGAGATCAGATGGATTCAGTCATGAATTATGATTTAAGTTATCCACTTTGGAAATACCTAGAAGGAAAAATCGATTTAGTAAAGTTCAAAGATATTGTCACTGATTATTTGGCTCAAACACCTAAAAATGTCATGGAAAATATGTTTAATTTAGTTGGTAGCCATGACACCATCCGTATCAAAAGAAGATTTAAAGATAACCCAAGCTTTGTAAAACTTGCTTATCTCTTTATGTTCTTATCCGCAGGAGCACCTAATATTTATTACGGTGATGAAATTGGGATGACTGGTGAACACGATCCAGATAATAGACGTTGTATGTTATGGGACAAAAATGATTGGGATCAAGATTTTTACCTATTTACAAAAAAACTCATTCAATTAAGAAAACAATATGCTTCTTTTAAAGAACCTGATTATCATTTTGTTGATCATGAAATATTA
>JBAYCS010000052.1:0-6019 GCA_041668625.1 Acholeplasmataceae bacterium
AATGACTGTTGCTGAATTACGCGCACTTGCTAAAGAACGCGGAATTACTGGTTTTTCAACCCTTAAAAAAGCAGAACTCATCGATTTACTAAAATAAATGCTAAAAAGGGGAACTTATGCTCCCCTTTATTTTTAACAAAATATAAAATATAATAAGATTAATCTAGGAGGATTAAGAGTATGGCAATTACTGCACAACAAGTTAAAGAATTAAGAGAAAGAACTGGCGCTGGCATGATGGATTGTAAAGGTGCCCTTGAACATACAAATGGCGATATGGAAGCTGCAATTGATTATTTAAGAGAAAAAGGGATTGCAAAAGCAGCTAAAAAAGCAGGAAGAATCGCAGCTGAAGGTTTATGTAATGTTGTCGTCAATGGCAATGAAGCTGTGATTTACGAACTCAATTCAGAAACTGACTTTGTTGCAAAAAACAAGCAATTTCTTGATTTATTAGATGAAGTAGGACAAGCCATTATTTCATCAAAGGCAAAAAGTACAGAAGAAGCATTAGCAGTTAGCTACCAAGGTAAAACATTAGAAACAATCATCGCTGATGCGACTGCAACTATTGGTGAAAAACTATCTTTAAGACGTGTTTCACGTGTATTTAAAAAAGACTCAGAAGCTTTTGGAGCATACCTTCATATGGGTGGTCGTATCGCAGTCTTAAACGTGATGGAAAAAGATGATGCTGAAGTAGCAAAAGATATGGCAATGCATATTGCTGCACAAAATCCAAGATACTTAGATCGTACTCAAGTTGATCAAGAAACACTTGAACATGAAAAGCATGTCTTAACTCAACAAGCACTTGCTGAAGGAAAACCTGCGAATATCGTTGATAAAATGGTCATTGGTCGCTTAAATAAATTTTTACAAGATATTTGTTTAGTTGATCAAGGGTTTGTTAAAGATCCAGACCAAAAGGTTAGCGAATATTTAAAGTCACATAAAAATGCAGTGAAATCATTCATCCGCTTAGCGGTTGGTGAAGGTATTGAGAAAAAAGAAGAAGATTTTGCAGCTGAAGTTGCAGCACAATTAAAAAAATAAAATCAATTTGAGGAGCGTGGCAAATATGTACCAAAGAGTCATCTTAAAACTAAGTGGTGAAGCTTTAAAGGGCAATGGAAGCTATGGCATTCATCCCATAACTGTTAAAGGGATTGCCACCGAAATCAAAGAGGTTTATGAAATGGGCATTCAAATCGGTATTGTTGTCGGTGCTGGTAACTTATGGCGCGGCAAAATCGGTGAAGAACTTGGTATGGATCGTACGCAAGCGGATTATATGGGAATGTTAGGGACAATTATGAATGGTTTAGCCCTTCAAGATGCCTTAGAATCAATTAATGTTCCGACTCGTGTAATGACTGTACTCCCGGTATCCGCAGTTGCTGAACCTTATATTAGAAGACGGGCACTCAGACATTTTGAAAAAGGTCGTGTACTCATTTTCTCAGGAGGAACAGGATCACCATATTTCTCAACAGATACTGCTGCAGCACTTAGAGCAGCTGAATTGAATGCTGATATTATTTTAATGGCTAAAAATGGTATTGAAGGTGTCTATGATAAAGACCCTAAAAAGCATTTGGACGCAACCATGTTTACAGAATTATCTCAAGAACAAGTTTTACAACAAAAACTTGCGGTCATGGATCAAACAGCAGCGTCGATGTGCCGTGAAAATAAAATTGATATTTTAGTCTTTAATATGAATCAACACGGAAACATCAAAAAAGCCGTGATGCAAGAACCAATCGGGACACTCGTCAAATGGGAGGAGAAATAAACCATGGATGAACAAGCAGATTTAATCTTAATGGAAATTGAAGATCATATGTCAAAAACAATCGATATATTGCGTCGTGATTTCGCTCAAGTTAGGACTGGACGAGCAAATCCAGGCATATTAGATCGTTTGGAAGTTTCTTATTATGGTGCGGACACACCACTTCGTCAAATTTCATCAGTTGCTGTTGTAGAAGGTAATCAACTCTACATCAAGCCTTTTGACAAAACCGTTTTAAAAGGGATTGAACATGCGATTCAAGCATCAGATCTTGGTCTAAATCCAATCAATGATGGTGTGGGTATTCGCTTGGTATTCCCACAACCTACAGAACAAAGACGTCGCGAACTTGTGAAAGATGTTGAAAAAATGGGTGAAACAGCCAAAGTAAGCATCCGTAATGTACGTCGTGACGGCAATGATCACATTAAAAAATTATCATTAGCAGAAGATGCTGAAAAAGGATATTTAAATGATGTCCAAGAAATCACTGACAAAATGATAAAAAAAGTTGATGAAGAAATCAAAATAAAATCTGATGAACTCTTAAAGATCTAACTAAAGGCCTATGGCCTTTTTTTTGTGAATTTATGTTAAAATACCTATAACATTATATGTTATTTAAAACTAAGGTATAATGATAAAGGTGATACATATGGAGTTAACAAATATCCCTAAACATGTGGGTATTATTATGGATGGCAACGGAAGATGGGCTAAAAAACGTGGACAACCACGATCTTTTGGACATTATATGGGTGGAAGAAATTTATTCACTGTTGCTAAAGAAGCAAAAGATCTAGGAATTGAGACATTGACTGTCTATGCATTTAGTACAGAAAATTGGAAAAGACCTAAAGATGAGATTGACTATTTAATGCAAACTCCTGTAGATTTTTATTACAAAAATGTCGATAAGTTCAACAAGATTGATTATAAAATATCATTTATTGGACGTCGAGATCGAATCCCACAAAATTTGCTGGACGTTATCACTGATATGGAATTAAAGACAAAAGATTTTCATGGATTTGAACTTGTCGTTGCACTAGATTATGGTGGATATGATGAGATTGTTCGAGCGGTCAATCAATCGACTTTACCGATTGACCAAACACAAATCGAAAAACATCTTATGATATCTAAACCGGTTGATTTGCTGATTCGGACAAGCGGAGAATTACGTCTATCTAATTTTCTTTTATGGCAAGCATCATATGCTGAACTCTATTTCACGAAAATACACTGGCCATCATTTAACGGCAAAGAGCTCAAAAAAGCAATAAAAGAGTATCAAAAGAGAAATCGCCGTTATGGAGGATTGACATGAAACAACGATTAATTACAGGACTTGTATTAGCAGCTATCTTAATACCAGTGACTACTATTCCGTTATTTTTAGAAGTATTCCAAGTGTTAATGACACTTTTTGTTGTTATTGCCGCTTATGAAATGATTAGAATGTATGAAACCGAAAAGAAATTCAAATGGTTTATTAAAATTGGAATTGTCATTTTAACATTAGGGACATTTTCGAGTGTCGGTGGTGTTTGGGGTAATACCGATCATAATCCTTTAGAAGCTAATGGGTTATTATCGATTACAATCCCAATTTTAACGATCGTTTTATTAAGCTTTTTAGTGTTTTTCAAAGATTTTAATGGCGCAGATGTTGGTAAAGCCTTAATGGTCATCAATTACGTTGGTTTAGGTGCTGCAGCGATAGTTATTCTAAGATTTTTAGGTGTTCGCTTTATCGTCTATCTACTCTTAATTACATCAGCAACCGATGTCTTTGCATACTTATTTGGATCTAAATTTGGCAAACATAAATTAGCGCCCCATATCTCTCCCAAAAAATCATGGGAAGGTGCGATTGCTGGTTCTATATTAGGAACATTAGTTGCTGCTACATTTGCCTTAGGGTATGGCACATTTTTCTCACCAGATACAGCGATTGGATTATTTGTCAATCCAGGTGGAGAACAAACATTACTTGATAATTTTTCAAGTTTAGGAGTCAATAAATCTTTATGGATTCAAGGACTTGTTATTGTACCGATTACGTTGGTTGCAACCATTCTTGCCCAAATGGGGGATTTAGTAGCATCTCGTTTAAAAAGAACTTATAACTTAAAAGACTTTGGAACAATTCTTCCAGGTCATGGTGGGCTATTAGATCGCTTTGATTCAGCATTATTTGTCGCGATGTTTTTAGCAGCAATTTTTATTTTAATTTATCGGTTATATCCGACATTTATTATTAGTGTATGAAATATTTATATCTATTAGGTGCAGCTGGATCGATTGGTCGACAAACCTTAGATTTAGTAAGCAGATTTCCTAAACAATTTAAAATAGTTGGGATGTCTTTGGGGAGTCATCATCAAATCAATGAAGACATTTTGAAAAATTATGATGCAAAAATCGTATGTTTGAGAACCAATGAAAAATTAGATATTTATCAAAACCTTTATAAAGATACAAAATTTGTAGTTGGTGATGACGGTTTAATGCAAATAGCAGCTTATCAACATGAAGGTGTCGTTATAAATGCTTTATCAGGTTCTGCAGGACTTAAGCCAACGATCAAAGCCATTGAGTCAAAAAAAGATATTTTACTCGCCAATAAGGAAACACTTGTCATGGCGGGTGAAATTGTAAAAAAGAAAATCGAAGAATTTCAAGTCTCACTATACCCTATTGACAGTGAACATAATGCTTTATGGCAACTGATTGATGATGAGGATAAAGATGATATTGAAAAACTTATTATTACAGCAAGTGGAGGCGCGCTTAGACATTTATCTCGTGAACAACTAATAGATGTTAAAAAAGAAGATGCATTAAAGCATCCGAATTGGTCAATGGGTTCTAAAATCACCATTGATAGTGCGACCATGATGAATAAAGGATTAGAAGTGATTGAAGCTCATTATTTATTTGATCTTCCCTTTGATAAAATCGAAACCATATTGCACGAAGAAAGTTTAGTTCACGGCATGATTCAATTAAAAGATGGATCACTTAAAGCCTTATGTGGCAATGCAGATATGCGCATGCCGATTTTATATGCTTTAAGTTATCCAAATCGAGCAAAAGACAGTTTATCGCCTTTTGAACTTACGGATCTACATTTTAAAAAAATGGATTTCAATCGTTATCCACTATTAAAACTTGCTTATGAAGTTGGCATTAAAAAGGGTTTACTTCCAACCGTTATGAACGCAGCAAATGAAGCTTGTGTAAAATTATTCTTAGAAGATAAAATCACATTCTTAGATATTGAAAAAATTGTGACAGAAGAAGTAAATGCTTTTCAAAATATAAGCAATCCTTCACTAGATGACATCATCAATTGTGATGAATTCATTCAACAAAAAGTGAGAGATCGCGTGAAAATGAGGTAGACAGATGTTTTTACTTAACTTAATTGTATTTGTCCTAGTCTTAGGTGTTATCATTTTAATTCATGAACTTGGTCATTTTTACTTTGCAAAAAAGAGTGGTATTTTATGCCATGAATTTTCAATTGGTATGGGACCAGCACTTTACCAAAAAAGAAAAGGTGAAACGATTTATTCTGTTCGTGCAATCCCAATTGGTGGTTATGTGTCGATGGCTGGTGAGTCAATTACTGATGCACTTATTAAAAAAACCATGGTTATTGGAATAAAAAAAGATAATCAAGACAGAATTACTGAAATTATTCTAAATCAAGAAAGTAAATCGGATTTGATTGGTTCAGTTGTTGATTATGATTTATATGGAAAAGATCAAACTCAATTATTTATCACACTTGATATAGAGGGTGAACAAAAAACATATGAAGTTATTAGAGATGCAATTTATGTCATTTCTGAAAAAAGACACATGTGGATTACACCTGAAGAGAAGAGTTTTGAAAACAAAACACTCGGTCAACGCTTTATGGTTATTTTTGCAGGACCGATGATGAATTTCATTTTAGCTTTATTACTTTTCTTAATTGTTGGATTTTTTGCCTTCAAACCTAATCTAGATTCAAATGTCGTTGATTCAGTTGCACAGTACTCTCCTGCCCACGCTGTTGGACTAGAGGCTTCAGACCAATTGACGATGATTGATGGAAATCCAATAAATAGTTGGACTGACCTTTCAAATGTTATGCAAACCATAGAAAAGGTGAGTTTTCCAATCTCCTACACGCGCGCGGGCATAGTTTATAATAAGGATGTCACA
>JBAYCS010000053.1:0-5982 GCA_041668625.1 Acholeplasmataceae bacterium
GTTACGGATATGAAGGTGGCGGACACCACTTAAAACAACTCGGCGCTATCTTCACTCAAAACTTAAATAGTCAAAAAGCGAGAATACGATTGATGCTAGCTCTTGGTCTCACATCTGATGTAAATGAGATTAAGACATACTTTTAGTACATAATTATGGTTAAATTACGACGTATTTTCAGCAATCGAGATGATTTAACTAAGATGGTTGTAGGTTTCATGGCGTTTTGCACTGTACTTGGATTAGTACTTCAAGCCTTACGTTCACTCAATTCACCGTATCCAATAGAGTATTTTTTCATCAATTTTATCTATTTTACAACACAAAGTAATATCCTCGTTTTAATACTTTTAATACTTCATTTTAAACGATCTAAAAATTATACAATATACGATATTTTTATCCATATTGCACTACTGAATATCATCATGACAGGTGCAGTATTTCATCTCGTTTTAGGTCCCTATATGGAACTTACTTTAGTCCAACATATACTGCATACAATCACACCATTATTATTCCTATTTTATTACTTTGTCATCTATGATAAAACCTTTAAACTTAAGTATTTGGAAACACTTTTTATCTATCCAATTGTCTATACTATTTTAGTTTATACCGTCATAGAACCTAAACTTGGTGATACCCTCGAATTAGTTCAAGGAGACTTCCAAGGTGCTCGTTATATATATCCATTTTATGATCCTTTTTTCTATGATTTTAATATCTTAAGAATGCTTCAATTTTTCTTTTATTCAACCGCTTTGATTATCACCCTTGTGATGGTTTTGACACAGCCCACAAAGCGTTATATTGAGCGAAAAATAAATGAGGATAACCCGAATTCAAGAAACTAATTCTATCGGGTTACCCTCATATTTTTTATTTAATATACTCTAAGAATGATTTTCCATTCTTAGGCTTTTCAGTTCTAAAGTTATCATTGATTGTTACACCTAAATCAGCAAACGATTTGAATACTGGTAATTTCTTACCAAATGGATACCGTTTTGTATAAATCATTAAAGGCACATACTCTCTTGTGTGATCAGTTCCATGATGGATAGGATCATTTCCGTGATCTGCAGTGAGTATTAAAAGATCGTCTTCTTTAAGATTTCTTAGTAAATCAGGAAGTTGACGGTCAAATGCTTCAATTGCTTTACCATATCCAATTGGGTCTCTACGATGACCATAGAGTGCGTCAAAGTCGACCAAATTCAAGAAACATAAGCCATTAAATCTTGTTTTTGCAACTTCAGTAATTTGTCGCATACCATCATCATTTGATTTAGTTTTACTAAAATCAGTGATACCATAACCATCGAAAATATCATTAATCTTACCTAAAGCAATGACATCGTAACCAGCGTCACTTAAAAAGTTAAGTGTCGTTTTTTCATGTGGTTTTAATGCGTAATCATGACGATTTGGAGTTCTAGAAAAATCATCTTTATTTGATCCGATAAATGGACGTGCGATTATTCGGCCAACTTTCCATTCTGGTTTCATCGTGATTTCACGTGCTATTTCACATATACGATATTGTTCTTCAATAGGGATGATATCTTCGTGCATCGCAATCTGCAAGACTGAATCTGCGGATGTATAGACGATTAAATCACCTGTTTTCATATGATGTTCGCCCAACTCTTTAATAATTTCAGTTCCCGAAGCTGACACGTTACCGACAATTTGACGACCTGTGCGTCTAGATAATTCATCTAATAATTCCTTAGGAAATCCAGTATCTGTAAATGTTTGGAAAGGCTTTGTTGTAAACAAACCCATAAGTTCCCAATGCCCTGTCATGGTGTCTTTACCATGAGAGGCTTCTTGCATCTTAGTATAAAAAGCTTTTGGTTTATCGACCGGTTCAACATTTCTGATCGGTGCAATATTCCCATAACCAAATGATTTTAAATTAGGAAGTTCTAAATCCATGCTTTCAGCGATATGTCCAATGGTATTGGAACCTAAATCGCCATACTTATCTGCATCTGGTGCTTCACCAATGCCAAGACTGTCTAATACAATTAAGAAAATACGTTTATACATTCTTTTTATCCTCCTTTGCGCGGGGATGCGCCATATGATATATTTCTTTGATTCTTTTTTGACTAATATGCGTATAAATTTGCGTTGTTGAAATGTCTTCATGACCTAATAAGGTTTGTAGAGTTCTTAAGTCCATTCCATTTTCTAATAGATGGGTCGCAAATGAATGCCTTAATGTATGTGGTGAACATTCTGTTTCAACGTTTGCATCATGTGCGAGTTTTTTTAATAACTTAAAGAAACCTTGTCTTGATAATCTTGAGCCTGTTTGATTTAAAAATAAATAACTTGTTTTTTCTTTTTTTAATATCTCAGGTCGACTTTTTGTGATATAAGCTCTAATGGTTGACATTGACATGTCTGAAATCGGAACTATCCGTTCTTTATTACCTTTCCCATGGACCATAATGTAGCCATGAGCTAAGTGAATGTCTTCCATTTTGATGTCTAAAAGTTCTGTAACTCTAAGTCCAGAACCATAAATAAGTTCCAAAAGCGCTGAATTTCTTAACCCCATTGGCTTTTCAACATCGACTTGTTTTAAAATACTTAAGACTTCATCGATTGATAATACTTTAGGAAGACTTTTCTCAATTTTTGGTGCTGAAAATGATAATGTAACATCTTCATCTATTTCTTTTTCAAGAAGTAAAAAGTGATGAAAACTTTTAATCGCTGTCAGTTTTCTTGCCTGTGTTTTTGCGGTGACTTTAGCTTTTAAAGTCTTCATGTAATTTTCTAAATGTTTTCTCGTGATTTGATCAGGTTTTGTAATTTCATGATATTTCTCTAGAAACAAAGCATATTGATTCAAGTCTCTTAAATAAGAACTAATCGTATTTTTTGATGACCCTTTCTCATTGGTTAAATAGTATTCAAAGTCTTTAATTAAATATTTCATATGAACACCATAAAGACTTGATTTCCTAAAAATACACCTTTTTCTGTGAGTTTTAAGTAATCATTTTCATACTTAACTAGACCTTGATCAATTTTATCTTTTAGTTTAGGATATCTTTCATTTAATTTGATTTGATATCTACCTTCTAGTGTAGGAACATGGATACCTTCCAGTTTACGAAGGCCAAAAATTAATTCATCTTGGAGTTTCAACTCATCACTTTGAAATACTTTATCGATTTGAGGATTTGCATAATATTGATTTAAAGAGCGCTGATTTTGTGTCCGATATCCATCAATAAAACCATGTGCACCAACGCCTACACCAATATATTCACCCATCGACCAATAAATAAGATTGTGCTTTGATTGAAATCCTTGTTTTGAAAAATTAGAAATCTCATAATGTTCATAACCAAACATCGTTAATGTATCCATTATTTTTTGATACATGATTGCTTCTAGATCTTCATCCATCACTTTGAAATTACCTTTTAAGTACTCATGATAAAAAACTGTTTTTTCTTCTAAAATGAGTGAGTACGCTGAGATATGTGTTGGGTCAATATTCTTAATATGGTCTAAATCATTTTCTAAATCACATAGTGTTTGATTTGGTAGTGCATAAATCAAATCAAGATTAATATTGGGTATTCCTAATTCCCTCAAATGATTTATGGTGTCATAAACTTGTTGATTTGAATGTTTACGATTAAGTGAATTTAAGATATCTTGATTAAATGTTTGGACCCCTAAACTAATTCGATTAATTCCAAAATTTTTATAGAGTAAACCTTTTTCTTTTGTGTAGCTTTCTGGATTGACTTCGATGGTGTATTCAGAAGGTTTCATTCGATTTAAATAATTTAACAATCTTTCTGTTTGCTCTAAATTTAACATCGATGGTGTGCCACCACCAATATATATAGTTTCAATGGAATCAAAATGTTTCTCATACACATTGATTTCATCAAATAAATGACTGAGATATTCATCAATCATGTGCTGATCTTTTGGAACGCGTTTTGCGAAATCGCAATAAAAACAAATATGTTCACAAAACGGAATATGGACATATAATCCTTTCATTTGATCAGCTCCTTATATAAGTATTATATCAAAAAAATGGTTTACATAATACAAAAATAGTGATGAATTAATCATCACTATTTGATAGAATTGCCATGAATGCTTCTTGAGGAACATCAACTTTCCCAACAGCCTTCATTTTCTTTTTACCTTCTTTTTGTTTAGAAAGCAATTTTTTCTTTCGGCTAACATCTCCACCATAACATTTCGCTAATACGTCTTTACGCATCGCCTTAATGGTAGATCTTGCAACAATTTTAGTACCTAAGGCTGCCTGAACAGGGATTTCGAACATTTGGCGGGGAATAAGTTCCACCATTTTTTCACAAATGATTTTTCCTCGATTATAGGCAAAATCACGATGGACAATGAGTGATAATGCATCGATAACTTCCCCGTTAAGTAATATGTCCATTTTTTGTAGTCTTGAAGTCTTATAGCCAGCCATTTCATAGTCAAAGGATGCATAGCCTTTTGTTGATGATTTTAATTTGTCAAAGAAATCATAAACGATTTCAGACAAAGGAAGATCATAGTGAATATGGACACGATTTGCATCGACATATTTCATATCACCGAAAGTCCCACGTTTCTTTTGACATATATCCATGATAGCCCCAACATACTCTTTTGGAGACATGATGGATGCTTTCACATAGGGTTCTTCAATATAATCTATTCGTTGAGGATCAGGCAATTTTGATGGATTATCAATGATTATCATTGACCCATCTGTCATATGAATATGATAGATAACTGATGGAGCAGTCGCAATCAATTCGATATTAAACTCTCTTGAAATACGTTCTTGAACAATCTCCATATGAAGTAATCCTAGAAAACCTGTACGGAATCCAAAACCAAGAGCTTGAGAAGTTTCTGGTTCGTAGACTAAAGACGCATCATTTAGCTTTAATTTATCTAAAGCATCTTTTAAGTCATTAAAACGATCACTATCAATGGGATACAACCCACAAAACACCACAGAGTTCATTTTCCGGTAACCAGGCAAAGCTGTTTGCGCTTTGTTGTTTGCATATGTAACCGTGTCCCCAACATTAACAGTGTTAATATCTTTAATAGATGCAGTTAAATAACCAACATCACCGGGTCCAAGCATATCTCTTTTGATGATTTTAGGTGTATGAACACCAACTTCAGTCACTTCATACTTTGCCTTAGACGCCATAAATTCTATGATATCACCTTTTTGTATAGTTCCATTAACCACACGAATCGATGGAATAACACCTTTATATGCATCAAACACAGAATCAAAGACTAGTGCTTGAAGTGGTGCATCAGCATCACCTTTAGGTGCGGGTACATCTTTGACAATACGTTCAAGAATTTCATAAATACCGATGCCTTCTTTTGCAGATGCTAAGACAGCATCTTGTGCAGGAATTCCAATCACATCTTCGATTTCTTTAATAACTTTTTGTGGCTCTGCAGATGGCAAATCAATTTTATTGATGACTGGAATTATCTCTAAGTTATTATCAATGGCTAAATACACATTAGCAAGTGTCTGAGCTTCAATACCTTGAGCAGCATCAACTACTAAAATAGCTCCTTCACAAGCAGCAAGTGATCTTGAAACTTCATACGTAAAATCGACATGACCTGGTGTGTCAATCAAATGCATAATATATTCAATACCATCTTTAGCAGTAAATAGTACTTCAACAGCATTTAATTTAATTGTGATTCCACGTTCACGTTCTAAATCCATTGAATCTAAGAGCTGTTCTTTCATTTCTCGATCAGACACGGTCTTCGTGTGCTGTAAAAGACGGTCAGCCAACGTGGACTTACCGTGATCGATATGTGCGATAATCGAAAAATTTCTTATTTTCTTTTGTCTTTCATTCCATGATGCTTTATTCATACTCACAACCCTTTCGCGTGATTATTGTATCATTTTTTTAATGA
>JBAYCS010000054.1:0-5832 GCA_041668625.1 Acholeplasmataceae bacterium
CAATTAAACTTAAATCAAGGAGAAAACATGAGACGAAATGTGCATTTAGCTGGTGTGATTTATGCAACCATTTTTGGTTTTACCTTTATGTTTTCTAAAGTTGCTCTAGATTATGTACGTCCAATTGGATTAATCGCTTATCGGTTTTTAATTGCGATTATTGTATTAGAAATTCTTAGATGGTTCAAAGTAATTCATATTCGATTTGAAAAGAAGCATTTTAAACACTTGTTTTTAGTAGCTCTTTTCCAACCAATTTTATACTTTATTTTTGAAACTTTCGGGATAAGACTCACAACAAGTGGTGAAGCTGGTATGATGATTGCTTTAATTCCTATTTTTGTCACAATTTTATCGTCGGTAATTTTAAAGGAAGCACCAAAAAAAATTCAAATATTTTTCATTTTGTTAAGTGTTTCAGGTGTGCTTTTCATTCAAATCATGAAATCATCATCCGGTCTTGATGTGAATCTTTGGGGACTATTACTCCTTTTAGGTGCTGTCATTTCTGCAGCATTATTTAACATTGCTTCTAGAAATGCTTCTAAAACGCTTAAACCATATGAATTAACCTATTTTATGATGCTTGGTGGTGCACTTGTTTTCAACACCCTATATATTGTTCAATTAAGTATTGAATCGAGATTGGGTGATTATTTTACGAATCTATCGCATCTTGAACTTGTTGTTCCTATTTTATATTTAGGGGTTATCGCTTCAATTGGTGGTTTTTTCCTAGTTAATTTTGCACTTTCTAAAGTTCCAGCACATGTCTCATCAATTTATGCTAATTTATCAACGATTGTTGCGATTATTGCTGGTGCATGGCTACTCAATGAGAAATTATATTATTATCATTTCATTGGAGCTTTTATGATTATTATTGGAGTCTATGGAACCGTTAGGTTTAATATAGGAAGAGGAAAACCAAAAATAAAGGAGTAATCAAAATGGAAGAAAAAGCGTTATTTTCACCCATTAAATACTTACTCGAGGATAAGGGATTTATTGTTAAAGGCGAAATCAATGACATTGACATTTTGGCACTCAAAGATGATTTGATGCTTGCTGTTGAACTTAAAACTAAGATTACTTTGAAACTGATCTATCAAGCTATCGAAAGATTTAAAGTTTGTGAAAAGGTTTACTTAGGTGTACCCTATGAGGCCATCAAAAGCCATCAAAAAAATATGAAGTCGTTTAATTTACTTTTAAGACGATTAAATCTAGGGCTGATTGTTGTGAAAAATGGTGTTGCAGAAGTTTATTTAGACGCATTAGACTATGATGTAGTTAAAAGTAAAGAAAGAAATAAGCGAAAAAAAATGAAAGCATTAAATGAGTTTAAGCTAAGAGAAGATACTAGAGTGTTAGGCGGGTCAAAAGGAATCAGAATGACTTTTTATCGTGAACAGGTTATCAAAATTGCACAAACTTTACAAAAATTGAGCATCGCATCTCCTAAGACACTAAAAATAGAAACTCAAATCGAGAATACGTATAGCATTATCCAAAAAAACTATTATGGTTGGTTTGAAAGATTTGAGCGAGGTAAATATCAACTATCAAAACTAGGTTGTGATGAAGTTAATAAATTATAAAGAACAAAAAAGCACTTATTACAATATAGAAAGTGCTTTTTTTATTTCCTATCTTAATGTTATGTGCCCTATAGGTGTGTATGTTAATCTACCTTCAACTTGGTGACTATGAAATAATGTTATCGTTGTTATTTTTTGGCGAGCTGATATAAGTGGAAGCGGGGGAATTTCCTTATAATCAAAGAAAACTCGTCTTGCTAATGTTATATGTGGTATGAATTTATTTTGATTTGTTATAAGAGATATGGATTTGATGGCATCCTCTACTTTGTTATATAAAACTTGAAGATTTTCTTTTCCCTTTGTTATACCTGCCCACAATATATGCTCATTATCATGGATAAATGAACCTATACCTTCTATTTGTATATCAAATGTCTTTATAGTGGACAAATTATGATCTAGTGCAATCATAATTTCATCAATTTTTGAAGCATTAACCTCTCCTAAAAACTTCAACGTTAGATGCATATTATCGAATGTCGTTTTATGATATTTTGAAGCATGAACTAACCAAGCATCTTGAAGATTGATCAGTTCATTTTTTACGTTTTGATCTAAGCCTATCCCTATAAAAAGTCTCATATGATTAATCCCTTTCAACATTAATTTTATTATACATTAACTCTTTAAGGATGGGTTATCCGTTATGGCATTATGGTATAATAAGAAAAAACAGATAGGTGATTTTATGCAACCCAAAAAAGTGATTATTATAGGTGGTGGAGCAAGTGGCATGATGGCTGCTCTTTCAGCACGAAAAAATGGTGCACTAGTCACTATTTTAGAACGTAATTTGAAACTCGGGAAAAAGATATTAGCCACAGGTAATGGACGATGCAATTTTACAAATGTTGATGCCATTTCGAATGATTACAATCACCCGGAATTTGTTTCTCCAATCTTTGAACAGTTTAGTGTTGATAAAACATTATTGTTTTTTAAACAATTAGGTATTTATCCCAAAATTGAAGATGAAGGAAAAGCTTATCCCTTGTCTGAACAAGCTTCATCGATTAACGCTCTTTTTGAGGATGAGATTAAACGACTAGGTGTTAATGTCATTTATGATACTCTTGTGACAAACATCATTAAAAAAAGCGATATATTCTACATAACAACTCAAGACAAAACTTATGAAGCTGATCGTATTATCATTTCTACAGGAGGAAAAGCATTACCGCAATCTGGAAGTGATGGAAGTGGCTATCAATTGGCGCAATCATTTAAACACCAATTGACACCAATTTATCCATCACTTGTTAAATTAACCTTAGATAGTCCGTATTTAAAACATTTAGATGGTGTGAAGTTTAAAGGAACTGTCGAACTTATTGAAAATGGTAATATTTTGCAATCAGAATATAGTGATGTGTTATTCACTAAGTATGGGATAAGTGGTCCAGGCATTCTCCAAATTTCAAGAAAAGCCAATGATTTATTGAATCAAAATAGAGATATTTGGGTTAAAGTGATTATAGTTAACTATATTCAAAAACTAGATATCATCAATCGAATGAAAGAAATGAAAGATCGTCAAGTTAAACAACTATTAACAGGACTTATTCATCAAAAACTTATAGATTCTATTTTAAAAGAGACTAATATACATAAAGATACCATCGTTTCAAATCTAACAAAAGATGAAAACAAAAAGCTTCTTACTATTTTATTTGATTGGCGTTTCAAGGTCACAGGTAGTAAAGATTTTACAGATGCTCAAGTCACTGCCGGTGGTATAAAACTTGATGAAGTGCATGATCATACGTTGGAATCTAGATTGACAAAAGGATTATATTTCTCAGGTGAAATTCTTGATATTGATGCGTTATGTGGGGGATATAATTTGCAATGGGCTTGGTCAAGCGGATATGTCGCAGGATATCATGCTTCTATATAATCAGCATATTATTTTGTAATAATTATTAAAAAATATAACATTAATTTCTTTTTTTAGGTATGATGATTAAGGAGGCGTAAAACAATGAGAGACATCAAAGTTTTACAGTGGGCTTCTCTAGTTTTATCTGTAATTATACTAGGCATTGGAATCCCTTTTTATTTAGGATATGGCAGTCCAATTCCATTCACTCAAAATGAGTACACGTTTTTTGATAATATGTGGTTAATCGTGATGCCCATCGTATTCTTGTTTACCATCATTGGATTAAAGCGGAAAAGAGTAAGTGGTATCATATTAATCTCGGTCACAATTATTGCTCAAATATTGTCTATTATGATTGAAAAGGATGTCATTTTAGTCATGTTAATGCCTATTTTATTAGGTGTATTGAATTTATGGATTTATAATGCAAAACAAAACATAACGATATAGGAGAAGTTACATGGATGTTATTTTAAGTGTTAAAGATCTTGTCAAATACTATGGTGAATTGTGCGCAGTTGATCATATTTCTTTTGATGTAAGAAGAGGAAGCTTGTTTGCATTTTTAGGACCCAATGGTGCGGGTAAATCGACAACGATTAATATCATTACGACATTACTCGATCAAACTGAAGGTAAGGTCTTTCTAAATGGTGAATCGAATCAAAAATATTTTAGAGAAAAAATTGGTGTCGTTTTTCAATCAAATGTTTTAGATGATTATTTAACCGTAAAAGAAAACTTGTTTTTAAGAGGATCTTTGTATTTAGAATCTAAAAAAGAAGTTTTGGCAAGATATGAAGAACTTTCTCAATATCTTCATTTACATGAATTTGAAAACCAAAACTTCAAAACACTTTCAGGCGGACAAAAAAGAAGAGCTGAAATTGCAAGAGCCTTATTTTCAAATCCAGAGATTTTATTACTAGATGAACCAACTACAGGACTAGATCCAGAAACAAGAAGTCTTGTATGGCAAGTTATCAAAGATTTGAAAGAAAAAAAGAATATTACGATTTTTTTAACCACACATTATATGGAAGAAGCAGCAAATGCTGATCATGTTGTTATTATTAATAAAGGTAAAATCATTGTTCAAGGAACACCAGCAAGTTTAAAAGAACAGTTTAGTTATGATCGGTTGAAGATTGTACCTAAAGATAAAGTGTTATTTGCTAAAACTTGTGAGGAAAAGCAAATTGATTATGAAAAAGTTTCCGATGAATATGTGATTCATGTTAACGAAACTGAAGATGCATTAAAACTAATTACATTATTTCATGATAATATTAAACAATTAGAGGTTGTTAAAGGAACTATGGATGATGTGTTTATTAAAGTTATTGGAGGTGAACGAAATGTATAGTTTAATTTCAATGACCAAACGGCACATTTTGATTTTCTTAAGAGATAAGACAGCAGTTTTCTTCTCATTTTTAAGTGTTTTGATTTTGTTAACTTTATACTTTTTATTTATTGGAAGACAATTTACTTCAGGCTCAGAAATGGATTTGCTCGATGAAAATTTGAAAACATATCTTGTTGCAGGTGTCATGATGGGCGGAGTCATTGTGATTAATACGATGTCATTATCACTTGGGATGATGGGAAGTATCATCAATGACATGGAATATCGTAAATTGGATGGATTTTTAGTTACACCTGTCAAACGATATAAAATTATTTTAAGTTACTATATTTCATCCATTATTGTAACCACGATATTAACACTTTTTATGTGGGGTTTAACAATTTTGTATGTTGGTATTTTCTCAGGATACTGGTATTCAGTTGGCACTATTTTACTCGCATCTCTATACATTTTTTTATTCACTTTCATTTCATCGTCAATCATGATTTTTCTAACAACACTTTTAAAATCTGTAAATGCATTTGGGACGATGTCAGGGATTCTCGGAACACTTATAGGTTTTGTGAGTGGTATTTATATGCCTTTGGTGGTATTGGGTAAATCCATGGCATATGTAGCATCACTTGTACCATTCACACATATGGCGATTATCTTAAAAAACGTCTTATTGAAAAGCCCTTATGAAGAATTGAGTTTACTTGTACCCTCAGAGGCGATGACTGAAATTAGTGCTGTTTATGGAACGACTGAAATCGGAGTCTTAGGAGCAGATGTTTCTATGATTTGGATTATGCTAGCATGTGTCTTATTTGCATTAGCCCTCTTATATTTTGCATATCGGAGATTAAACAAAAAAATGGGCAAATAAATTTAGTTTACAAAAACTTTACATAATCATGACGGAGATTTGGTATCTCCGTTTTTTTTATTTTTATATAATGAGTCCGTAAATGAAAATAAGGAGAATTAAGATG
>JBAYCS010000055.1:0-5826 GCA_041668625.1 Acholeplasmataceae bacterium
ATCAAAAGATTATGAGAACTTGGTGAATCATCCAAGACCTGGTCATGCTGATTTTGTAAGTAGTGTTAAATATAAAGGATTTCAAGACTATAGAGGTGGAGGCCGTTTTTCAGGTCGACTTACCGCACCCTTAGTCATTGCTGGCTCATTTGCGAAAATGATGTTACCGTACACGTTTAGTTATGAACTTAAATCCGTAGGGAAATGTACGGATATGACGAAACTCGACCAATATATAGAAGAAGTTGTTGCAAACAAAGATTCTGTAGGTGGCATTATTGAAGTTAGAGTCAAAGGGATAAATCCGGGACTTGGTGAACCATTTTTTGGAAAAGTTGAATCATTAATAGGTCAAATGTTATTCTCAATTCCTGCTGTCAAAGGTGTTGAATTCGGAACTGGATTTCAAGGTGTTCATCTATTAGGTAGTGAGTTTAATGACGTTATCATAGATAGCAATGGAACCACAAAAACTAATCACAGTGGCGGAATCAATGGTGGAATTACAAATGGTAATGATCTTTTGATCAAAGTATTTATGAAACCCGCATCATCGATTGGGGTTCCTCTTGAAACATATCACTTCAAACATCAAATAATAGAAACACTTAAAATTGAAGGCAGACATGACAGTGCCATCGTAAGACGTGCTGGAATTGTCTTAGAAAATGCTGTAGCTATCGTTTTAGCAGATCTTTATCTATTAAACAAAGCAATGCAATAAAGCCATTTTTATGGCTTTTTCGTTCGAAGGGATTTCATGGATAAAAAACTTGAAGACATTAAAGGTGTCGGACCACAACTCATAAAACAATTTCGTAAAAATAGTATCTGGTCAGTATATGACCTTCTTTTACGTGTGCCAAAAAATTACGAAAATTTTTCTTTAACTGAATTAAAAGACGCAAATCATAAAGATATCATCACCATTGAGTGTGTCATTTCAAGTAATTTGACATTAAACCGATATGGTAAAACACCTCGAGTGACTTTTACATGTGATATTGATGGCCAATTCATTGATGTTGTCGCTTTTGGCAAAGGTTATTTAGTCCAGTCTTTTCAAAAAGGTGAAAAAGTTGTGATTAAAGGAACTTACAATCTTTATTATCATCAAATCAATTTATCATCTATCTCTAAGCCTGAAAAAAGAACTGAAATAAAACCAATTTATGGACTCATTGATATTTATGATAAAACTGTGTCCAATATTATTCGTGAAATATATGATACAAATGAAGACAAAATTTATGAAATTATTCCTGAAAATATCTATCACCCATTAAACTATTGTTCAAGAAGTGTTGCATATAAAAAGATACATCTTCCAGAAACTGAACAAGATATTTTAGTTGCAAAATCCAGAATGAAATTTGAAGAAGCATTCTTTCTTCAATTAAAGTGGATGGCTAATAGACCCAATCAATTAAAAAGACATCCTAAACCTTATGACATCGCAAAAGTCAGAGCGTTTATTGATCAAATTCCCTTTGAACTTACGAAAGATCAAAAAGAAACGGTGAATGATGTCTTTAGAGATTTCAAAAAAGATGTTGCTTCATACAGACTTATTCAAGGAGATGTAGGTTCAGGGAAAACGATTGTAAGCTTAATCGCATGTTATGCGATTATGACATCAGGTGAACAAGTTGCCTTTATGGCACCTACTGAATTACTGGCTAACCAACACTATCAATTTTTTACAAGCATGATCAAAGATTTTAAGATTTTACGTCTAACAAGTAGCACTAAACATAAAGAACAAGAAAAATATGATCTTGAAAATCATCATTATGATATGGTGGTAGGAACACACGCCCTAATAGAAGATGATGTCAAATTTGATAAACTTGGTCTAGTGGTAATTGATGAGCAACATAAGTTCGGTGTTGAAGCTAGACAACAACTCATCGACAAAGCTAAACATAAAGATGTTCTATATTTAACAGCAACCCCTATTCCGAGAACTCTTGCGATGATCATGTATGGAAATTCCCATGTAAGTACCATTAAAGAAAAGCCTAAATCAAGAAAAGTTGTTGAGACTTTAATTGTTAAAAGAGATCAAATAGATCCATTAATGGCTGATATCAAACAAGCAACAAATCGAAAAGAACACGTATTTATCGTGGTCCCAGCCATACATTCTGAATTATTGCAAGATAATATTGACTCAATTTCTGAATTACTTGAAACATTTCATTTTAAAAACATCTTTATACTTCACGGAGAGCAATCAAAAGAACAAAATGAAGTTTCTATGAATTCTTTTATTCAAAATCCGGGTAGCATTTTATTATCTACTTCAATGATAGAAGTAGGCATTGATCTTCCAACAGCAACCTTAATCGCAATCTTTTCTGCTGAAAGATTTGGTTTAGCTCAACTACATCAACTCAGAGGAAGAGTAGGAAGAAGTTATTTAAAGAGTGCATGTTATTTAATCTCTAACGGTGACGATAATGAACGACTCGATGTCTTAAAGAAGACAAATGATGGATTTAAACTAAGTGAGTTTGATTTAAAACAAAGAGGCCCCGGTGATTTTATTGGTCTAGATCAAAGTGGATTTCCAGATTTTAAATTTTTAGATTTGCAACACGATTATTCAATTTTGTTACAAGCTCAAAAAGAAGTTCTAAAATTGCTTGATCTAGCTGATTTTAATACAAATTCAAAGTATAAATACTTAAACAGGTTCATTCATGAAGATATGAAATTGTGATATAATTAGAAAATAAAAGTGAGGTACATATATGATTCGAATTGCAGTCGATGGGATGGGTGGCGATTATGCACCTGAGCCCACAGTTAAGGGGTCTCTCTTAGCGCTTGAAAAGTTTGATAACATTGAAATCACAATTTATGGTGACGAAAACAAAATGGCACCATATTTAGTTAAACATCCAAGATTAACGGTTGTTCATACCCCACATTATTTAGAAATGGGTGAGAAAGACCCCATCAAACAATATCGAACGAATAAAGAAGCCTCGATGTTTTTAGCCTTGCAGGCTGTTAAAGATAAGAAAGCTGATGCTGTAGTAAGTGCAGGTCCTACTCAAGCTTTAGTGGTTGGTGGTCACTTTATCGTAAGAAGAATGCCAAGTATGAAACGGGTTGCGATTGCACCTATTATACCAACATATGATGGTCGAGGAAGAATATTATTAGATGCAGGAGCGAACGTTGATTTTAAACCAGAGCATTTAGAAGAATATGCAATTTATGCCTCTATTATGGCAAATAGAGTCCTAAAAAGAGATAATCCTAAAGTTGCTTTGATTAATATTGGCACTGAAGATGGAAAAGGTCGCGAATTCGATAAAGAAGTTTTCAAACTTTTAAAAGATAATCCACATGTTAATTTCGTGGGTAATTTAGAACCAAAAGAAATATTTACTACAGATGCTGATATCTTAATGAGTGATGGCTTTACCGCAAACATCGTCATGAAAACCATTGAAGGTACTGCGAAAGGATTAGGGATGATCCTCAAACGTGAGATCAAAAAAACACTGATATCAAAAATTGGTGCTTTATTCATGAAAAAAGCATTATCTGATTTTAAAAAATCCATGGATGCATCAGAAATTGGTGGTGCACTACTGATGGGTCTTGATGGGATTGTGATTAAAGCTCAAGGTGCATCAAAAGCTAACGGTTTTTTTAATGGCATTAGACAAGCAAAAGAAATGGTTGAAGCAGAAGTCATTTCAAAAGTTTCTGAAATACTTGAAAAAAAGGCAGATGATCAGGCATGATTGATTTCTTGAAAAGACTAGGGATACCATTTAAAAACATTGAACTCTTTGAACGGGCACTCACGCATTCATCATATGCCAATGAAAATCAAGTCGAAAAAAATGAAACATTAGAATTTTTAGGTGACGCTGTCATCGAATTATTAATGAGTGATTATCTTTATAATGAAAATTTAAAAGATGAAGGAACAATGACAAAACGAAGAGCTCAAGCCGTTTGTGAGGAAGCTTTGGTTATTTATGCGAGTAAAATAAATTTAAAAGAATATTTAAAACTTGGACGCGGAGAGCTTCAAAAGGGTGCGAATGATGCGATGATTGCTGATGCTTTTGAAGCATTTTTTGGCGCGATCTATTTGGACTTAGGGTTTAAATACGCTCAAAAAATGTTCCAAAAACTAATCGTTCCACATCTTAATGCAATGTGGAATATTAAAGATTTTAAATCGATATTGCAAGAACTCATTCAAAGCGGTACAAAACGAAATATTAGCTACCATATTACCAAAGAAACCGGACCATCTCACGATAAATTTTTCGAAGCTGTTGTAAAACTTGATCAACATATTATTTTAGGTACCGGACAAGGAAGAACTAAAAAAGAAGCTGAACAACACGCTGCAGAAGATGCTTTAAAAAAGGGGAGTTATGATGCTTAAGAGATTATATGAAGAATATGATTTATCAATCGAGCGCATTTTAATTAAGGAATATAAACGACTAAAATTAAATACGCAAGAAATGAATGTGCTTTTAGCTCTTTTTTCAATTTATAAAAAGCGTCGCACATTTAGTATTAATGCCATCAATCGACGTGTCGATTATTCTATCAATGAAACTGGGAGTATCATCGAGAAATTACTCGATAAGGGATTTCTTACTATAGAACTAGAAAATAAAGACGGGAAAGAACGAGAAGTTTTTGATCTTAATGTAACGTTTGATAAGATTTCAGAATTATTTAGAAGTGACGAAAATGAAAAAAAGCGAGCATCTACTGAAAACGAAGTTTCTGAGACGATTAAACGATTTGAACAAGGGCTTGGTAGATTATTGATGCCATATGAACTTGAAATGATTAGAAAATGGTATGATGAAAATTTATATACCCATCAAGCAATCATGAAAGCTATAGAATCGGCACAAGATAGAATGAGTATTAAGTATGTAGAAAAATTACTTACACAACAAATTCCAGATAAAATTGAAATTGATCAAGATGTAGATCAAGCACTTGATGAAATTTTCAAAAAGATAAAATGAGTCAAAGAGCAGATCATATTTTACGTGTACTAGATGAAATGTTTCCAGATGCTCACGTTGAATTAAATCATCAAAATACGTTTGAACTGTTAGTTGCTGTTGTATTATCAGCACAAACAACTGACATTGCGGTTAATCTTGTGACACCCGAACTTTTCAAAAGATTTTCAACCCCTAAAGATTTATCAAATGCACAAGTTGCAGAAGTAGAACAGATCTTAAAAACTATTGGTCTTTATAGAAATAAAGCAAAAAACATCATTGCACTTTCACATGAGATTCATCATAAATATCATGATGAAGTACCTAATGATAGAGCATCACTTGAATCGCTTCCAGGTGTGGGAAGAAAAACAGCAAACGTTGTTCTATCAAATGCCTTTAATGTTCCAGCACTTGCTGTAGATACACATGTTGCGAGAGTATCTGTGAGACTTAAACTTGCAAAAAAAGATGAT
This sequence comes from Acholeplasmataceae bacterium, assembly GCA_041668625.1. Classification (GTDB taxonomy): domain Bacteria; phylum Bacillota_I; class Bacilli_A; order Acholeplasmatales; family Acholeplasmataceae; genus UBA6181. The sequence goes on from JBAYCS010000055.1 coordinate 5,486, forward strand.
TCAGTATTGGAAATAGAACATAAACTCATGCGAAAATTCCCAAAAAACAAATGGACTAAACTCCATCATCAACTCATTTTTTTTGGAAGATATCACTGTTTTGCAAGGGCACCAAAATGTCAACAATGTCCACTTTTTGATGTTTGTGGATATGAAAAGAAGGAATAAAATTTCGGGTTTATAAAAAATGCTAAATGAAGTGATGTTAGAGGCTTTTAAAAAGCCTTTTTTTTCACCTTATAATTTGATTTAAAATGGATAGTTTCCTATAATTTTAATAAAAAAGGAGAATTAACATTGTATATTCAGCTATCCCATATTAAAAAACAATTGAATTATAG
>JBAYCS010000056.1:0-5805 GCA_041668625.1 Acholeplasmataceae bacterium
TGGAATTCCAAATGCTGTATCTTATTTCTTAAAAGATAAGAAAGATTTAGGTATCCATACCGAAATGTTTACAACTGGGATGATGGATTTAATCAAGAATGGGATTGTTACAGGTAAGAGTAAAAATTTCATGCCTGGAAAACACGTGTGTGCATTCGCGTTTGGTTCAAAAGAGCTTTATGACTTTTTGGATAACAATCACGATGTTTACTTTATGCGTGGAATTGAAGCGAATGATCCACATATCATTGGTAAAAATGATAACCAAATTTCGATAAATACAACCATCGAAGTTGATTTAACCGGCCAAGTTTGTTCAGAATCGATTGGACACGTCCAATTTTCTGGAACTGGTGGTCAAGCAGACACATCGATTGGTGCACAAAATGCAAAGAATGGTAAATCATTTATTGCACTTTATTCAACCGCGATGGTTAAAAATAAAGAAACTGGTGAAAGAGAAGAAGTCTCTAAAATTGTAACTACTTTAAAACCAGGAGCTGCAGTGACATTATCGAGAAGTGATGTCGATTATGTGGTTACAGAATATGGTTGTGTATCACTTCGTGGAACAACGATTGAAGAACGTGTTAAACTTTTGATTTCAATTGCACATCCTAAATTTAGAGACCAACTCTTAGAAGAAGCAAAAGCTTTGGAGTGGATATTCTAATGGCTACTTTTAATTTTAAAGATAAACACATCTACTATGATGTCAAAGGTGAAGGTAGACCAATTTTAATCCTAAATGGGATTATGATGAGCACGAAATCATGGGAACCATTTGTTCATTCCTTAAGTTCACATAATCAACTCATTCGTCTTGATTTCTTTGATCAAGGTCAATCTGATCGATTAGAAAATGAAGTGTATGATCAAACGATTCAAGTTGAAGTGATTGTCGAATTACTCAAAGAGCTCAAATTAGGTGCTGTGAATGTCGTTGGTATTTCATATGGTGGTGAGGTTGCTGTTCAACTGGCATACATGTATCCAAAACTTGTTGATAGACTCGTCTTATTTAATACAACACCAAATACGTCACCATGGCTTGCTGAAATTGGTCATTCTTGGATAAATATTGGTAAAACAAGAAATGGGCAAAATTATTATCAAGCAACGATTCCAATTATCTATAGTCCAAGTTATTATGAAAAGCGTTTGGATTGGATGAAAAAAAGAGAACAAATCTTATTACCTATATTTTCTGATCCTAAATTTTTAGATGCGATGGAACGTTTAACTAACTCTGCAGAGTCTTATGATGCAAGAGAACATTTGCATAAAGTGATGGCACCCACACTCATTATTTCTGGTGATGAAGATTATCTCACACCGCTTAATGATCAAAAGAAATTACATCAAATGATTAAAAACTCGTATCATGTGATTTTACCAGGGGTAGGTCATGCATCCATGTATGAAGTGCCTGTCATGTTTACATCTTTAGTCTTAGGATTTATTAATCAAATTGATCTTGATTATAAGATTTAAAGCCTATGAAGGCTGTTAGATTTATCATTTTTGGAGTATGATAGATGAATACACCTATAAATCATAAAATAGGTATGAAATAAAATTTCTTATTTTCATTGAAGGAAGGTATCTATGAATTTTGCAACTGACATATTAAGTATTATCATAAGTGCCTTAATATCATTTAGTTTTCTCTCACTTGCAACGTTTGGGATCGTCTTAATCTTTAAGACAAGTTCTACGACAAACTTCGCACAAGGGATGTTAGGTATATTAGGAGCTTATACGACGAGTTATTTAATTGATAAACAAGGGGTTATGGACGTTACAGGGTTACCTAGTGTCGTTATCACGAGTCCTACGCAATTAATTTTACCTATTCTTGGAGGTATTCTCGTCTCATTTATCACAGGATTTTTAATTAATACTGTGATTTTTAAGCATGCGAAATTTACGAATGCTGCGACAAAGCAAATTATTACGATGGGACTCGTAATCGTGATCACAGGTCTTATTCCATTAATCTTTGGTGCCACTGTCACACGTGTGAGTTTCCCATTTTCACAAGCAACCATTATGTTTCAAGGGATTGCAATTCCAGTTCATCAATTGATTACACTAATCATATCAACCATTATCATCTTTAGTTTATTCATATTGCTTAAATATACAAAATGGGGTTTAGGAGTTCGTTCTGTTGCTTCAAATGAACGAGTTGCTGGCATGATGGGGATCAATACATCTGTGATTAATTCAATGAGTTGGGCGATTGCTGGTGCACTCGGTGCATTATCAGCAATCACTTATACAGCAGCGATTGGAACGATGAGTGTTGTCACCATGACAAGTATTCAAATTAATTCATTCTATGCATCCATTTTAGGTGGATTTAACTCGTTTGCAGGTCCTTTAGGTGGAGCATTCTTACTTTCTGCAGGACAAGCTATTTTCCCTAAACTACTTGTGACTTGGAACCTAGCTTCTTGGAGCAATACTTTATTATATCTATCGATTATTCTTGCAGTTTTAATAAAACCTGCTGGATTATTCGGTAAAAAAATCGTGAAGAAGGTTTAATGACATGAAACTATACTTTAGAGAAAAAGTTAAACCCTTTATGAAAAAACCGCATTTTGGATTTCTCGTCGTTGGACTATTACTCGTGGTCTTAAGATTACTTGTCAATGTCTTACCTCCTGATATTTATGGTGCGATTGTCACCACTGCATATTATTATCTTGCAGGATTAGGATTTGCACTCTTACTGGGATATGGTGGACTCGCATCCCTTGGGACAGGTGCATTCGTTGGGATTGGCGCGTTTAGCTTACACTTTGTGTTTCGCTATTTAGCGATGCCACTCACAGTCGCCATTCTTGCAGGCATTATATTAGCGATTCTTGTTAGTATCGCATTTGGATTCGTCTCACTTAGAATTTCAGGAATGTATTTAGCGATTGTTACCATGGGTTTATCACAAATCGTGATTGAAGTTATCAGAAACATTCCTCAATATGCATCTGGGACTACTGGAGGATTCTTATCCGGTCCGATGGCACGACCGCTTGAGTTTCTAGGTATGAGGTTAAATTCAAATTCTGCCGTCTTATTTACAGCCGTGTTTGTTGTAGCCGGTATGATGATTGTTCATAATTTGATTCATTCATCGACTGGAAGAGCATTATTGTCGATAAAAAACAGTGATACAGCTGCTCAAACAATGGGTATTAATTTGCTTAAGTATCGATTATTTGCATTTGTTATCTCAGGAGTTTATGGAACGATGGCTGGTATTCTATCGATGTTATTCGTTAGAAACGGAAACGTTTCACAAATTGGGATTACATTTGCCCTTAATATTTTAGCTGCCGTTGTCATAGGAGGTACGAAATCAGTATGGGGCATTATGCTCGGAACATTCGTGATCTTCGGACTTGATTTAGCTGTTTTCCAACGATTTGGTTTAGGTAATTATTCTTTAATTATTAATGGCGTTTTAATTATCTTAGTGGTCATGTTTTATCCAGGCGGTCTAATCCAACTGTTTGGTGATCTTAAACGTTTTATTAATAAACAAATCCTCAAAGTGAAGGAACATATTTATGGAACAGAATAAAAAGATCAATCACTTAATGACATATAAACATGGATTGAATGTCAATAAGCACCGTAGAACAACGCTATTAGTTAATTATTATAAAGGTTTAGCAGATGAGCTTGAAAAAGAAATTAAGACATCTTATGAACAATCAAAGAAACTTATTGAAGAACTTTATTTAGAAAATATCAAAATTTATCAGATGCAGCTTGATGGATTTACAATCAATGATAGAACACGTGAAGTAAAAATTCAGAAGTATGATCAAAAGCAATACTGGGCAAGACGTAAATTTAAGACTTCTACACGTAGAAAAGTTGATGAAAATGCATTAGATGCAGCATTAAATCTTTATGATGAATCACAAAAAGTAAAACGTGATGACTTTATCAAATCGTTAGAAGATAAATACCCACACAAAAACTTGACAGAGAATGAATCAAAAATTGTTCATCAGAAGATTGAAGGTTATGATAAAAAGAAAAATGATCAATTATCAAAAAAGACTCAGAAGTATGAAATGCGTTTGAAAAAACTAGAATCATTTAAGTTGAAAAATCAAAAGAGAATTCTCGAAAAAGAACTATTAAATCAAAAGTTATCACAAGAAATTGATTTATATAATCAACAAGTTTTGATTGATGATCAAGCATTATTAGTTAATTTTGAAACTAAGTTAGAAACATTGACTAAACAAAATGGATCTAAAAAACAAATTGAAAAGATTCAAAAAAAGATTGATCGCATTCATACCATCTTACATACGATTGAACATCCTGATGTTCATTTATCTATTCATAACTTAAAAATGTATTTTGGTGGAATTAAAGCAGTTAATGATTTATCATTCGATGTCAAAAAAGGTGAAATCTTTGGACTTATTGGCCCAAATGGTGCGGGTAAAACGACAGTGTTCAACTGTATTACCCAGTTTTATAAAGCCACTGGTGGCGATGCAATTTTTAGAAATAAAGAAGAAAACATCGTGGATCTTTATGAACGTAAAACACATGATATCATCAATGAAGGAATCGCTAGATCTTTCCAAAATGTTGAGCTTATCTGGGAACTAACCGTTTTAGATAACTTATTAGTTGCAGCACATTCACTTCTGATCACAAATTATGCGGAGCATATGATTCATTCAAAAAGAATGCAACGTGAAGAAGCTGTACTACGTACAAAAGGCATGCAAATATTAGTGGATTTAGGCATTGCAGAATATGCGTTTAGATCTCCATACGGGCTACCTTATGGTATCTTAAAGAAGATAGAGCTTGCGAGAACACTCATGACAAATCCAACGTTAATCATCTTAGATGAACCTGCTGCGGGATTAAATGATGCTGAAACTGCTGATTTAGCAAAGGTTATCCAATCCATTAACCAAAAATTTGGTATTACCATATTCCTTGTTGAACACGATATGGGACTCGTTATGAGTATATGTGATACGGTTTGTGCGATATCGTTTGGTAAAAAAATTGGCATTGGAACACCTAAAGAAATTCAACAAAACCCTGAAGTTCGTGCTGCCTACTTAGGAGATGATAGCGATGAATAACCCAGTACTTGAAATTAAGAATTTAGAGATCGATTATGGGATTGTTAAAGCTGTTAAAGGCGTGAACATGAAGGTTGAAAAAGGGACAATTGTTGCGATCTTAGGGGCGAATGGTGCGGGTAAGACTTCAACGATTCGTTCAGTATCTGGTATGGCTAAAGTAAAGAGTGGTGAAATTCTTTACAATGGTGAACCTATCCATAATATTCCGCCTTATAAGATTGTACAAAAAGGGGTGACACAGTCACCTGAAGGACGGATGATCCTCACAGGGCTTACGGTTGAAGAAAACTTACTTGTTGGTGCATACGCGATTAAAGGCATCATAAGAGACGGGAAAAAGATAAATAGAAAACAACGCATCAAAGAATTGCTCGATGAAACGTATACCTATTTTCCGATTCTTGCTGAGCGTAAAAAACAACAAGCAGCAACTCTCTCTGGTGGTGAACAACAAATGCTTGCCATTGGACGTGCCTTGATGGGTGCTCCAGAGTTATTACTTTTAGATGAACCATCCTTAGGTCTTGCTCCACTGGTCATTAGAGATATCTTTCATATCATTAAAAAGATTAAAGATGATGGAAGAACCATTTTAATTGTTGAACAAAATGCAAGACAAACTTTAAAGATTGCAGATTATGCTTATATCTTAGAAATAGGTAAA
>JBAYCS010000057.1:0-5751 GCA_041668625.1 Acholeplasmataceae bacterium
ATTTTACAAATGCGGACCCAAGTCGTATTATTCTCATCAAAAATGAAAAAACACTATTCACTCCCGAAGAATTATTAGAGATCAGTCAATTAGATAATGTTCGCGGCGTTTTTGATAATGATATGGTATTCGATTCGGTCTTAGTCGCAAAGATCTATAGCGAAGAACTAGCAACGAATAAGTTTTATTATTTTAAGCCTTTACCATCACTTGCGCTTGATGAAAGTAGACTGATGGAGGGAAATTTACCAGAAAATGCTAATGAAGTCGTCGTTGGAAACAATGGATTATTTAACGTAGGCGATCGAATTTCAATTGCCAATGATTACTTATTATTACCAACTCAAGACCTCAAAACCGATCAATTTGAGTTTATAGTTACAGGAATAATTGAGGAACCTTCAAATTTGGAAGATGATTTACACTACTTCTATTTGTCAAATGCAGGTTTAACACAAATCTCTAAGTATAGTATTTATGAAAACTCGGAAATTTCGATTCGAATTGAAGGAACAAAAGTTTATAATACCCCTACTGATACATGGATTACTCCTGAGATGGTGGATTCAGTGGGCACAAAAACGCTAGCATATGAGATTTCTTATCCTACTTGGGTCAGAATTGATAATTCTATTGCGGACAATCAAATTTTAACTTTTGATATGATGTATTTTGATATATGTCGTGATTTTGGCTATAAAGTTGAAGTTCGAGATGATTCTGATGCTGGTCTTTGTAACGCTACAGCCTTTATTGAAAGTCACACTTTGACTTACCGCGCAATCACTACTTTCGAAAATGACAAGGCTTATGAGGAAATCAGTTTTATATCTACCCCTTATACTAGTGATGATCAAACACTCAAACTTTTTATGAATGAATCTACCTTTAGTCGTTTCTTTGATGAAAGTGGATATCAAATCACTGTAATCGTTCGTGGTTCTTTTGAAGGAAATCATGTTGTAAAAGAATTGGAACAACTTGGTTATAACACTTTTTATCCTTCACAAATTATTGACAGTAACCAGGCATTGATGATTGTCATTAACAATATTCTCGTTACGCTAATCGTTGGAGTACTTCTTATTGCAATATGTTTTGTTGGGCATTTTGTAATAAATAAACTACTTATCAGCAAACTAACGGATTATCTTATCATTCGCTTTATTGGTGCATCTAAAACGTCAATAAAACGAATAGTACAGTTTGAAATCCTTTTTATAACACTCGTTTCTGCATTTCTGCTTTTGATATTCATCATCATATCAAAACAGAATTTATTCATAGTAGAAGATTCTTTACGATATTATAAATGGATAGATTATCTATTATTAGTTTTAATTGTTCTTTGTGTAATGGAAATAATGGTTGTACAGTTTACAAGAAAGGTGTTTAAAGCTAGTGTTGTCTCAGCTTTAAAAGGGGCTGAATAATGATAAAACTAGAGCACGTTACAAAATACTATTATAAAAACAGAGCAAACCAGTTTGCAGTATGCAATGACATCTCTCTTACGTTTGAAAATACTGGTTTAGTCGTTATTCTAGGGGCTAGCGGCAGTGGAAAAACAACACTACTAAATGTCATCAGTGGAATGGACAAATTTGACAAAGGTCGTCTCATTTTTGATGATATTATATTTGAAAAATATAGCCATAGGCTTTGGGATAACATTAGAAAGCATAAAATAGGTTATGTATATCAAAACTATCACTTGTTAAAAGACTCTTCGGTATATCAAAACATTGAACCAATATTAAAAATGCAAGGAATAACAGATGCTTCTGTTATTGCAGAACACATTGATCGTCTATTAAGTGCTGTTGGGCTTTCAAGTTACGGTGATCGTTTAGTAAAACAGTTATCGGGTGGGCAACAACAACGAATAGCCTTTGCAAGAGCGCTAGCAAACAATCCCGAAGTCATTCTCGCAGATGAACCAACCGGAAATCTAGACGGTAAAACAACAATTGAACTAATGAATGTTATCAAAGAGATATCAAAAACAAGGTTAGTCATTATGGTTACACATGAACAAGCTTTATGCGACTATTATGCTGACAGAATTATTATGATTGAAAACGGGATAATCATAAAAGATGCTCTAAATGATCAGCAACAATCTCTAGATTTGATTCAAGAGCATATTATTAATCTATATGACTATCAAAAAACCACACTAAAGACTAGTCAATTAAACATCTCAAGATATACAAACAAACTTGAACCAACAGAAATGGATATTGATCTTATTGAAAGAAATCAAACTTTATATATTAAAGTGAATTCTGGAAAATTAAAACGGACAAAGTACATAGACTCTGATAGTGAAATTATTATACGAGATACTCCTTTAGAAAATAATCAAAATGAAAATCCATTTGATATTGATGATATGTATCCACAAAAAACAAATGAAACTTCCAAAAATGTTTTTGGATGGAAAGATATTTTCCGTTATGCTTTTAAAAAACTTAATGTTTTCCATGGCGGAAGTAAAATGCTATTTGTAGTACTCATGCTTGTCGGTATCATTATTAGCGTAAGTGTTGGATTAATCGGAGAAATATACTATGTGGAAGAACCATACAGTACAATTGATTCTAACTACATAACGGTTTATATGGACAACACCTCATATAATGATGTACCAATCCTCGAATCCGTTCCCGGTGTAGAACAAGTTATGTATGTAAATGAACCCTATATGTTTACTGTCGGAACAACTTCCTATTATGAAGTAGCAAGTACTATTCGCGTTAGTGCTCAGCCAATTGATATTCGATTCTTTGATGAAACTACCCTTTTATACGGAAGTATACCCACTAACTACGGTATCATCATCGATATCAGCGTTGCAGATGAAATCATCAAAAATAATCAAACAAGGGGAATTAAAAACTATAACGATGTTCTTTCTTGTTATTTTAAAATTAGAACAAGCGGAACTGATGCAAGTTTGTCTATTGATAGTTCACTCTCCTTCAATATTAGTGGAATAGCAAGTGGCAATTCTAAAAGTGTGTGGATGAATGAGGAACTATTATATAGTTTTGTCACTCCATCACTCATTGATTACCATATTTTGGGTGATAACTTCCATATTGTATCTGGCAGTCTGCCTACTTCTCAAAATTATGCGATGATTAATAATCAATATCCAACTGTGCTTGATGGAAAAATTCCCTATAACATTGGAACCTCTACTGGTACTTACTACATATCTGGTATTTATGAGTATAATGTAGATGGAGTATCATATGATTTCCAAAAAGCCATGGTAACATCAACAGAATATATTAAAGATAAATTCTATTTATATTCATTTCATCAATATAATGATTTTTCACTATTGGTTTATACAGATGATGTTGAGTCAACACTACTTGCACTTGATGAGGCTGGATTTATCGCAACAGGTAATAATTATCAACCATCTGTAGCCCAACAAGCAAAGCTTGATCAAAACAAAAACTTATATTTATTAGGTATTGGTGGAATTTTGATGGGCGCATTTAGCATTCTATTAATTATGCGCTCTAGTCTTATTTCACGTATCTATGAAGTAAGTGTATACCGAAGCATTGGTATCTCACGTAAAGAAATAAGACGGATTTTTATTCTAGAAATCTTACTTACAACCACTTTTAGTAGTGTAGTCGGTTTTATACTTATGCTGCTATTGCTAAATACAGCCCAGTCAACAATTGAGGCTATATCAGTCACAAGGTTTACTGGATTGTCTATCTCGCTTGTTATTGTAGGGCTATATGTAATAAACTTAATATTTGGATTAATTCCAATTAATATCTTGTTAAGAAAAACCCCTTCAAATATTATGAAGCAAAGTGACTTATAATAAAAAAAGATTAGCAATTTAATTGCTAATCTTTTTTTATTATAAGTACAATGTTCAAAAGCATATATAGGTTATTACAGAAAAGGTCATATAAGATATCATTCAAATCATCAAGCAAACTAAAAAGGTATAGCATTAATAAATCGAATCATTTGAAAAGCTTCAAAAAATTACTGACTTGACACAGTTCAAAATCTCTATTAAATGATACCATATTAATGTGCAATTTGCAATATCTCATATAAAAAGATTAGCATTTTTTTGCTAATCTTCTACTACAACCCAGTAGTGAGCCAATTGACAAATACAACGATAGTCATGTTATAATTGGCTACTAATTGCTATTCTGCGGTTTCCCAATTTATTTTGATTGAATCATTGTGGACAAAGCCATCTGATGATAAAAACTTTGGACTATAATAAATAATTGTCGTTTGATTGTAAAAAGATCTTTCTTTGTAATAATTTTGATTTTCATCCAAATAGGTCTCAATTAATATCATGTAACTTGCGTTAGGACTTACAATGAAATCTTCCATTTCAGTTTTAGAATTAAATACAACAGAACCAAGGTATTGATTATTATCATCGTACATTAGAAATTCTACAGTTTGTAGAGTATCAATCATATAATAGTTTATTGTGAAATCTAAAGTAACAATCCACCCTTCTTCCGTAGTCCCTGTAGTTTGAAAATTAGTAGACATATCGAATTTCTGTAATGCCATTCCATGAAGAGGATTTTTCACGATACTTGCACAATCCATCGTCGACATCACTACATCTGAGTACGCAACTGAACCATCTAAGTCTTTTCCATAAAATATAGATGTCTCAATTTTAAATGTTGTAGACATCGTTGTTTCGCCGTCGACTTCATTTTGATTAATGTATGTCCCTTGAAAATCTATAAAAAAACCTTCTCCATAATTAAAACAAGAACCACTTAAGTCTAACTCCGTTTGACTACACGACCAGGACCAATTAAATAAGCCGTCAATATCGATAGGTGACATAGAACTATCCGATATAGTTACTTCAATACCAGCAGGAATAAAATAATCTTTAATCAATTCCTCCCCTTCTTCCGGAATTGCTAACTGACATCCCCCAAGCACAAACAATAATATTCCTAACAAAAATATACTAATAATCTTTTTCATGATTTTCTATCCCTTCATAATCCATGATATCTCCAGGTTTGCACTTAAGATATTCACATATTTTTTCTAAAGTATCGAACCGAATACCTCTAGCTTTTCCACTTCTAAGAATTGACATATTTGCTTCGGTGATACCAACATACTCACATAATTCTTTTGAAGTAACGTTTTTCTCTCTTAAAAGTTCTGACAAATTAATTAAAATTCCCATTAGATAATTAACTCGTGATCAGACCGAAGTTCATGCATTCTTGTTAAAAATCTAGTGACTAACAAGGCAACAACAGATATTATAAGAGAAAAAATAGGTATATTCAGTGTTAGCGAAACGTCAGAAATTTCGTGTAAAAATATCATTTGAAAAACATTAAGGAATAATTGAGAGAACAATGTAAATACGATAAGTGATAAACTAAATATGTATATTTTGTAACATAATTTGATTCCATTTTCACTACGATTATTTTCGTCCAAATCAATGATTAATTCTCGAAACAAATATAAAAGAAAACCTGTTGCTCCATAAGTAATAATCGCAAATATAAACTTGGTAACGGAAAGAAACTGTTCATATCCATTTTGATTAGCGGTTGAAAATACATTAATAAGCGACTTTAGTTGGATTCCAACTGTCACAATAATTAAACCAATAATCACGAAATCAACTAGAGTTTTAAAAATCACTACGGTCTTATATTTCTTTGAAAGAGCAAACTTTAAGACTAAATA
>JBAYCS010000058.1:0-5706 GCA_041668625.1 Acholeplasmataceae bacterium
TGACTCTTTGGGTTGTGCCATCATCAAATTTCCAAGAGAAATAAAGAGGTTTGCTAGTTTCTTTGTCGCGGACCAAAAATACGCCTGGATTATCATAGTTTTTCATGTTTTTACCTTGCTTTCCGCGAGATAAACCCATGAAGAAAACAGCTCTAAAAAGAATGCCTGAATTCAACTAGTGATTAATCTCGCTAATTTTGAATTTGCAGACAACCTTATAGGTAGGCTGTTTTGCTTTGTGAGAAGCGTCCTATGTAGACGTCATATCACTTCTCGAACAAAGATTAACATTTAGAATAGACCCTGTAAAAACAGGTCCTGTCCAGTAAAAAAACCATGATTTTATCGATGTTTTTCAATAAAAAAAGAGGTTGCATAATGTCAACCCCTTAATATTTTGATTTAAAATGGACAAGTGCTGTCCACTATAATTTATCTCTTGTTAATGGTTTTCCAGTCCTCTTAATTAAAAACTCATTTACCTTTTCTGCTGGGTGCTCCCTAAAGAATGTTAAAACTGAGCTCAATGAATCATCAAGTTCGTTCCCCGGTACTAGAGTAATTCCAGCTGAAGCCAAAAGTATCCATGCGATTTTAGGTGGAACATTTAGTCCTCTAATAATTGCAACAACAGTCCTTTTGTCTTTTTCTTTATCGTAATCGGATCTGTACCGACTTATTGTTTTTATACTTACATCGGCATCTTCAGATAAACTCTGTTCATCGATATCGAGAAACTCCATCAAGATAGTAAGAGCTTCACCAAATTGAACACCGGAAATTTTTGAAATAACACTATTAACATTTTTTTCGTGCAACTTATGCTTCTTTTGTCCTTCTTCTGTCATTATCAAGGCAGTGTTTTTTTGAAGAGTCAAATCATACTCTACTAATTTTGATCTATCTCTGCATAGATAGCACATCATGTCTAAATCAAGAGGAAGGGAATCGTTCTTATATCTGACGGCAAATTTTACTGCACATTCATCAATATGCAATCTAGCATAGTCGGTAAGTAGTAAAACACCTTTATTGTTTTTAAACACATATCTCGCATCATTTAAAATCAAGTGATTTTCTACGAAAAGAAAACCGCATGTGTTTAAATACGAGATCAACTCTTGTTTGAGAAGCAATTCTAGAGATAGGTCGTTAACACTAATCGTGAAGGTCTCATTAGCCTTTAAAGAATCTTTATTGAATGCGTATGGTCTGATATATGAACCGTCAACCCAGTTAAGTACTCCAATTGCTTCAATAATGCCGATATCAATTAATCTTTTCCTTGCTGCATAGCGAGTAACTTTAAAGATACTTGATAATTCATCAATAACATATGGTAGTAGGTCAATCACGTTTCCGCCAAACAGACGACCATAATCTTCAATCAGTTGAAATGCCATTTTTTGGAACATTTCTACAGGCATTAAAATATAGGGGGCCAATGCATTGGCTTGCATTTCAATTCTCGCTAGAGTGCTTGTTGTATTGGCGTCTATCCCGCCATGTGTTTTACAACGTATATTCTTTAGACTGCCATCTAAAATTTGAGAAAAAAGAAAGGCCTTATAGTGAAAATAAGAATGGACACATTCATGTACCACTGTCATATTTCTAGATCCAAAAGAATATAGAAAATTTACCTGGTCATCAATTAAAATCGTATTTGCATTTACTTTTATTGAGCGCTTATTGTTGTCTGAATCGAAAATATCCGTATCGGAATCCGCAAAAAAGAATTGGCCAAATATTGAAGAGTCGTCAGTGATTTTAACTGGTACGATGGTAAGTCCCATTCTATTAGCCAATAAATCTACGTCAATTGGCATCGGAGTAGCAAGGGCTTCGGGATAAAACTTTTCAAGGATATCATTTGCATAAGAATCAAAATTACTCTTGTCCATAAACGGAATAAAGTCACCTGTTAATGGACTATCGAGTTTTGTTTTATTACCATCATATTCGGCTATTGAGTTAATTACGAAATCTTTGAACTTTTTCTTAAGGTCGCTCGTGCAAGAAACTTTAAACCAAACTCTGGCTGAACAGTCTTCGTGATCGTGTCTTTTTCCACACACCCCAACGCAATCTAAATCAACCTCAAGAAGAACATCAAAATCAATTACTGAAGGTCCCACTCCATTAATTCGGACAGATTTAAAATTAAGGTAGGCTTCATTCACCTCATTAACGAAATGGAATCCGAAGTCATTGATGTGCTCCAGGACCATTTTTCGATTTGAATTACAGTGTTTTAATATCTTATCATGGATATATAGGCCTATGTCGCTGTTTTCTATATATTCGAGAAAGGTGTTCTTCGTCATTCTGAACTTGTGCCTTTCTTTATGTGAAATTTTATATTGTTCTTTTGGCAGAAATCTGAAACGAAGGAAGCGCACTCATTAAAGAATTCTTTATATCCTTTGTATTCGCTTACTTGTTTGTTATAGTGAAGCCTTCCAAAAACTATGTAATCAACAAAAGAAATGCTGTTTAAAATATCTTTAAAATCTTGATCGCAGATATTAGGGGTTGGATAAGGCTCGATGCTAACCCATGTGTAAAAACCGGCGTCGTGTAGTTTTTTGAGTGCTTTAATTCGTTCCTGGTATGAAGGAGTGAAAGGTTCATATTTCTTCCGAAAATTCTCATCAAGAGAAACTAGGGTAATTCCATACTCGTTTATTTTTTTGGTGTTAAGAAGTTCGTCTGGAAGAATACTTTTTGTGAGTATCACCACCTTAATATTTTCTTTGTTTAATCTATTGATTATTTTTAGACTAAGGTCCCCAACCTCTGGGTAGTCGACCATAAAAGGATCTGTTGTAAATGAAAGTTGAACCGATTTGATTTGCTTTTTGTATCTAGGAAGTTCTTTTTCCAATAACTCCATAGCGTTCGATACAATCTTCGGTTCAATCCATTCTTTATAGGATTTAACATTACCGAACCTCCTCGCCATATTAAAAGCATAGCAAGGGTATGTACATCCGTGCGCGCATCCTTTCACATGATTAATTGTAAAATCACCATATTCAACTTCTGTTCTATATAGAAGAGTTTTCTTTGTTGTTGAGTTCATAATCAATTATCCTTTTGTAGTACTATATACTTGTCCTCTGTATAATTTGCAGCTTTGACATAACCGACTTTTCTTATTTTTTTAGCATCAATAAGCGGTCTGATAACGTTTCTAATAATGTGTCCTTTTTTCATAAAAGTGTTTTGTAAACAAATTACTTCAATATTTTCGAATGAAAGTTCTTTTCCAATTTCGCTAAGAATAGCAGGCGACACCTTCTCAAGCTCTGCGACAAAGGCTTCTTCTTCTGGAGTGCGATTAAACAAATTCAGCTCATTTGCATCTGACTCTTTTTGAGAAACGCAATATTCGTTAGTTGGTCCTAAGGCTTTCCAGGTTGCTTCTTTAACCTTTCTTAAACCCTCAATGTTTGGAGTAAGATAGATCAAATAATACAAGGTTACGTTCATCTCGTTTTTCATCTTAACATAATAGCGGAATTTCATGTGAGTTCCGTCTATTAGTTTGTTTGCTAAACAATCTCTTAGTTGCTCTGCTCTAACATAGGAATCATTTTCATCGAAACAACAAAAATTATGTATTAACTCTCCGATTTCTTCCCTATATTTTGTACATTTTGGATTATTAACGTTCCTAGTATAATCGTTGCAAAAAAAGTTAATAATCAGCTCACAGTATATGGACTTAATGAAATCTTTAATTGCGACAGCCTGATTATATTTGATTAAATTGTATGGATCGACATACAGTAGAACACTTTTATTAGTTCCATATACAAATTGAAAATGGTACTCACTCTTAATAGTGGTTATAAAATCACAGGCTTCTTTGCAGTAAACTTTTAGATGAACATTAGAAATGTTTTCTTCTTTGAATTTATCTATGTATATATTAAAAATTTCCTGCATGGTGGATACTTTTTGTGCATCGTAATCGTTTGAAATTAAGAAAAAATTTATATCAGGATGATAAAGAGAAAATTTAACAAATGTGTTTAAAACCTCAATGCTGGTTGAGAGATCACCGCTTTCATAAATTCCCGCATTGCTCATTGCATCAATAAAAAATATATATTTAGAAACGTGACTCACAACATAAAGCCAATGCTCCACATATTTTCTTATATACTCAATTTTTTTAACAGTATGGGTTTTGATGAATTCGCCGTACGAAAACTCAGCCTTCCTGTTTTCAAGAAGTTCTTTGATTTCGTTAAAAGAATAACCTTCAAATCCCATAAATTACCTACACGATTACCCGCAAATAGCAGTAAATAGGCTTTAGTCTTTTATATTGTTAAGACCAAATTATTCACCTATTCCAAAGAATCTCTCAAAGAATGTAATAATCTTGATCATGACTCTTTGTTTTTTTTCTGCTCTATTGCTACCACCAAATCTTGAGATGGGTGGCATAATCTTATCGAGGTCGGTTCCGTTAGTTTTAACATAGCCATCTTTAAGGCAATTTGAAATGAATTCTCTTGTTGCGGAATCTTTGAGGCCTTCGCCTTCAACAAGTTCTTTAATCTCTTTTTCTTTTTCTTCAGCGATATACGCATGCCAATTCGCCATGACATCATCAACTTCATTAATTCCAGACAAGAAGTTTTGAATAAGCTCGCGTTTGCTTCTTAATTCAGGAGATGCATCCATTGCCTTTTGAATCGCGACGATAATCTCACGATCCTTACAGTGGGTATCATGGTATTTTTTAACAAGCATTAAGATGTAATCGATATTTACTTCGATTTGCTTAATGAGTTCGATCTCAAAAACGATGTCGTCATTGATGTTTCTAAGCTCTCCCTGAGCAGAGGATGGTCTTAAATCAAGATATCTAGAAACGTAATCTTGTAAATCAATGTCGGAGATAAGCTCTTTTCCAACAAAGTCATCGAAGGATGCTAGTAGGTTCTTTAATCTTAAGATGACACCGAAGAGTTTCAGGAAGTTCCTTTGATTTTCTTCGCCTTCAATTCGTGGATCAGAGAGGGGATATTTTTCTAATAGTTCTTCGACGAGCTCCACATAACCTTTATGGTACTTACCTTCGTTATCGGTGTACCCGTTGTAGTAATCATTAAAGCCTCTTAGTAAGACTATGCCTGTCGCATCTCTATCGCCAAATAAGGATATCGATTCATCAACTTTCTTTTGAAGAGGTCTAAAACAGATAATATTTCCGAAAGTTTTGATTGAGTTAAGGATCCGGTTTGTTCTTGAGAAAGCCTGCATTAAACCATGCATCTTAAGGTTCTTATCAACCCAAAGAGTATTTAAAGTCGTGGCATCAAAGCCAGTAAGGAACATGTTCACGACGATAAGCAAATCAATCTCTTTATTCTTCATTCTTAAAGAGAGGTCGCGATAATAGTTCTGGAATCCTTCCCCTTCAGTTGAAAAGTTTGTACGGAACATTTCGTTGTAATCTTTGATTGAAACTTCAAGAAAATCACGTGAGGACTGATCGAGTCTAGAAGTATCTTCTGGGTTTTCTTCATCGATAATGCCATCGATCTCGTCTTCGTTCGCCCCATACGAATAAATGATGGCAACCTTGAGTTTCTTGGCATCTGGAAGTTCTTTGATCTGTTTCTTGAATTCAGCATAGTAGAGTTTAGCAGAGGATATGGAAGCTGTCGCAAAAATAGAGTTAAA
>JBAYCS010000059.1:0-5567 GCA_041668625.1 Acholeplasmataceae bacterium
TGGTTGAACTTGACGATGAATACGTTCTTGAAGATCAATATCAACAACGTTATCTAAAACTTCGACAACTTCAACAGGTTCTTCTTCGACATGTACATGTTCTTTTAATGCATCAAACCCATATAATTCTAAAATTTGATTGATTTCTTGACGCAAAATAAGATCATCTTCAAACATGTGATACAACACGTGGCGATCAAAATCAAGAAACTCTTTTAAATCAGAAATATTATGATTTGCTAAAATTTCAACTGCTTCACTACTTAAATTTAAATTATCCAAACCTCTTGGTAATGCATAACGTCTTAAAATCGTTTTGATTTCTTCGTATGTATCTCCTAAAAGCATGCTTAATTCTTTTAAGTTGAAGGTATTAAAATCTTCAAGTTGATCAATCCCTGATAGTTTAAGTGCTTTAAGGGCATCCTCAGATAGCTTTAATGATTCAACTTTAAGTGTTAATTTTTCTTTAGCCATCAACGGAAACCTCCTTTAAAGCGATTCGTTGTGTGATCAACAAGTGATTTTTCAGCTTCGTTTTCACCTGTAGTTGCATCAATAAGTTCCACATAAAGTCCAAGCGCCTGTAATTCGCGCGTTAAAACCCTGAATGATTCAGGAATACTTGCTTGTGGAATTGGTTTATCATGAGTGATTGAAGCGTAAACTTTATTTCTTCCTAACATATCGTCAGATTTAACCGTTAACATTTCTTGAAGTGTATGAGCAGCGCCATATGCATAGAGTGCCCAAACTTCCATTTCACCGAAACGTTGACCACCATTTTGGGCTTTACCACCCATGGGTTGTTGTGTGACGAGTGTGTATGGTCCAACAGAACGTGCATGTAGTTTATCATCAACCATGTGTGATAACTTAATCATATACATAACACCTACTGAAATTCTATTTTCATAAGGTTGTCCAGTTCTACCATCATATAAAACAGTTTTACCATCAGGTTCAATTCCAGCTTCAGCCATAATGGTCTTCAAATCATGATCATCAACACCATCAAACACTGGTGTTGCAATCTTAACATTTAAATGTTTTGCTGCAATTCCTAAATGAATTTCTAAAATTTGTCCGATATTCATACGTGATGGAACCCCTAGTGGGTTCAACATGATGTCAACGGGTGTACCATCTGACATATATGGCATATCTTCGCGAGGTAAAATTTTTGAAATAACGCCCTTATTACCGTGGCGTCCAGCCATTTTATCCCCTTCAGAAATTTTACGTTTTTTCGCAACATATACTCTAATCGATTCATTCACACCACTAGGTAGTGCATCTCCATTTTTCTTTGAGAAATATTGAATTGATTGAACAACACCACCACCACCATGTGGAACACGGAGCGATGAATCACGATATTCTCTTGATTTTTCACCGATAACTGCATGAATTAATTTTTCAGATGGGCTTGGTTCAAATACACCTTTTGGTGTAATCTTACCGACTAAAATGTCGCCTTCTCTAACTTCAGAACCTGGGATAATAATTCCACGTTCATCCAAATTCTTTAATGCTTCAAGTCCTGCATTTGGAACTTCACGTGTGATTTCTTCACGGCCAGAACCTGTTTTAAGTTCTCTTGTCTCAATCTCATATTCATCAATGTGAATCGATGTATAAACGTCATCACGAACTAAATCTTCGCTCATGATAATCGCATCTTCATAGTTATACCCTTCCCAAGTCATGAAAGCAACTGTGACGTTACGTCCAAGTGCAAGTTCACCTTTATCTGTGGAAGGACCATCAGCGATAACATCGCCTTTTTCAACATATTCACCAGCAAATACAATTGGCTTTTGCAAAACACAAGTATCTTGGTTTGATCTAAAGAAACGGATAAGTTCATAAGTGACAGAATCACCCATACCGTAATCTGCTAATGTTTTTGCTTGTTCATAGGTAAATGGCTTTTTAGGATCATAAATGACATGATCACCAACTACTAATTTTTGATCTGGTTCTGGTGTAATCACAATCTTTGCTGCATCCGCATAAGTCACAAATCCAGTAGTTTGAGAAACAATGACAGATCCTGAGTCTTTAGCTGCACGATATTCAATACCTGTACCAACGATTGGTGATTCAGGTTTAAGAAGTGGTACTGCTTGACGTTGCATGTTCGCACCCATTAAGGCACGTGATGCATCATCGTGTTCTAAGAATGGAATCGTTGATGTTGCAACTGAAACAATTTGTTTAGGTGATACGTCCATATATGTGATTTCTTCAGGTTCAAACACTGAAGTTTCACCACGAAAACGTCCAATAACACGTTCTGTTTTAATTGTTCCATCTTCTGCAAGATCAGTAGCAGCAGATGCAATGACTTCATCGTATTCTTCATCAGCAGTTAAATATTTAAACTGTGAAGTCACAATGTTTTTACCCGTACTACGATCAACCATTAAATAGGGGGTTTGAATAAATCCATATTGGTCGACTTTACCATAACTCGCAAGTGAACTGATTAACCCAATTGATGGACCTTCTGGTGTTTCAATTGGACATATACGACCATAGTGGGAGTTATGAACGTCACGGACTTCAACGCCCGCACGGTCTCTTGCAAGACCTCCTGTACCAAGTGCAGATACACGGCGTTTTTGTGTAAGTTCAGCAAGTGGATTGATTTGATCCATAAACTGAGAAAGCTGTGAGGATCCGAAGAATGTTTTAATTGCACCAGCAAGTGGTGTCATATTAATAATATTTGAAGGTGCAGCATCAGCGAATGTTGTCGTTGACATTTTATCTTTAATATTCTTTTCAGCCCGTGCTAAACCAATTCTAAATTGATTCTTTAAAAGTTCTCCTATAAGTCTTAAACGACGATTACCTAAATGGTCAATATCATCTGTACTTCCTAATCCATCATATAAGTTTAAGTAATAACTCATTGAGGCGATGACATCCGATAAAGTGATATATTCTTTTGTTTCTCTTTGATCGTTACCAATCACTTTAACTTCGTAAATGCGTCCACTATCAGGATCTTTAACAGTCACTTCAATCGCTTCAACGATAACGCCTTCACGTTCTCTTTCTTTTTCGTAAACATCACGACCTAAGAAATACTTAATAACTTTTTCATCAAGTGATTGACGATTTCTACGAAGAACTGCAAGCATATCTTCGTTAATTTCTGTATTTTTGCCGACAATAACTTCACCAGTACGAAGATTAATAATATTTTCCTTAGCATAAAGTGTATCCCCACCATCAGGCAAGTTAACTGCTAAGATTTCATCTGGTGTTTCATTTTGAAGTGAATCTTCTTTTGAAATGACTTCTGTTCTAAATACATGACGATTGTCTTTAAGCAATTTAATGATGTCTTTTGTAATTTCTGTTTCAGCAGGAACTAAAACTTCTCCTGTCGTTGGATCAACGATGTTAGATGCAGTATACGTTCCTAAGATGCGATTTAACACATCAAGTTTTTTATTAAATTTATAACGTCCAACAGCTGCTAAGTCATACCGACGACGTTCAAAAAGACGCATCCGAATGAATTCACGTGCAGCATCAGCTGGTACTTTTTCACCTTGACGAAGTTTTGAATAAAGATCGATAATTGCTTCATCAGAGTTTTTTGTTTCATCTTTATCGAAAGTCGCATCTAAGTAAGTCGACTTACCGAATAGTTCATAAATATCTTTTTTCTTGGATAAACCAAGGGCGCGCATCATTGTCGTCATTGGAACTTTCTTAGAACGATCAAGTTTTGCGTACATAATGTTTTTCGATCCAAGTTCATATTCCAACCACGCACCACGTGTTGGAATCACTTGTGCCATATATTTCACTTGATTTAATTTCTTATCAAGTTCACTCGTAAAATATGCGCCAGCAGATCTGATAATCTGAGAAACAACGACACGTTCAGCACCGTTGATCACAAATGTGCCAGATGGCGTCATATATGGGATTTCACACATTAGCACAACATTTTCTCTTACTTCGCCGGTAACAGCGTTCTCTAGTTTGACACGTGCAGAAAGTTGTTTCGCATAATTGACATCTCTAAGCTTAGATTGTTCAATATTGTATTTTGGTTCTGCTAAAAAATGCTCTTCAAAATAGAGCTTTAAATCACCATTGTGTCCTTCGATTGGTGAGATGTCATCTAATAATTCCTTAATGCCCTGATCAATAAACCACTTAAAAGACTTGGTCTGTATTTCGATCAAGTCAGGCAATTCAATGTCATAACGCATTCTGGAGTAATTCCGGCGCTCAGCTTTCTTACCGTACTTTACGGTTTGATATCCCATAAATCCACACTCCTATCGTATTTGGAAAATCGTAAATCGTATCTCAATAAATGATAAAATCACATTATTATGCATTTAATAATATTAACACATCATTTGTAAATAGTCAATCATTATATGATGAAATAATCCAATAACCTTTATCTCGTGCTAAAATTTCAACATGATTAAATAGTGTTTTAAGCTTTTCAACAGTTGAGGGTGCCCCTTGTTTTTTTTGTATCACAACAACCAATTTGCCACCTTCATTAAGGTGTTTTTGTGCTTGTTCATACAAATTGAAAACAGTTTGTTTTCCAGCGCGAATCGGCGGATTAGCCATAATTAAGTCAGTCTTAATATCAATAGATTCAAAAAGATGACTCACATAAATTTTTGTGTTATTTGTTTGGTTGAGTATCACATTTTTACGAGCTAATTCGATAGCTCTTTCATTGATATCAACCATATGAATGATTGCTTGAGGGTTCATTTTTGCAGCAAATATTCCCATTGGGCCATAGCCGCACCCCATGTCAATGATTGATTGATCCTGGTTGCTAAAATTAATTGATTCTAAAAGTAGTTTCGACCCAAAATCAATCCCGTCTTTTGAAAAAACTCCACGGTCTGTATAGAAACGAAAAGATGCACCTTTAATTTGTACATCGATTGTTTTAACTTCGTGGTTTAGCGCTTCATCATTGATAAAGTAATGACTCATCATTACACCCCCATACAACAGCGAAAAAACCCGAGATGTTTTCTCAGGTTATTTTTCGATTGTAATCAAGAATTATTTGATTTCAACAGTTGCACCAGCATCTTGTAAAGTTTGCTTTAATGCTTCTGCGTCTTCCTTCTTAATATTTTCTTTAATGACTGCATCTGGAGTTTCAGTTAATGCTTTAGCATCTGCTAAACCAAGACCAGTTGCTTCACGAACAACTTTGATGACTGCAATTTTGTTAGCACCAAATGTCTTAAGAATAACATTAAATTCTGTTTTTTCTTCTTCAACTGCTGCTGCCGCTGCTGATGGAGCCGCTGCTACTGCTGTTGGATCGATTCCAAATTCTTCTTTTAATCCATCTACTAAATCTTTGATTTCAAGTAGTGTCATTTCTTTTAAAGCTTCAATAAAAGCTGCTTTTGTAAGTTTTGCCATTTTATTATTCCTCCAATGAATTATTCTTCGTTACTAATCATGTTAAGTCCAATAGCGAGTTCGCGAATTGGTGTTAACATACCGACGGCTAACATTGTTAACAACGTCTCTCTTGATGGTAA
>JBAYCS010000060.1:0-5544 GCA_041668625.1 Acholeplasmataceae bacterium
AATGCTTGATAAGTTCTCTAATGCCCCATATAAAGAGCCCTAATACAAAGAAACCACCAGGTGCCATCGCCATCACAGTCCAATTCACCCAAGAGTCTGGTGTAACATTCATGTTTAAGAATGTCCCAAACGCTAAGACTTCACGCACAGATGCGACTAACACTAGAACAAGCATATAACCCATTCCACTAGCAAATCCATCAATGATCGAATATTTAACAGGATTTTTAGCCGCAAATGCTTCAGAACGACCCATCACGATACAGTTTGTAATAATTAAACCTACGTAAGCACCAAGTGCTTTAGCAATTGAAGGGAAATAAGCTTCTAAAAACATTTGAAATAAAATAACGAATGTTGAGATGATAACCATGTAGGTTACCATTCTAACTTTGGGAGGTATGAAATTACGAATGAGTGAAACCATCATGGATGATGCCATCACGACAAAGGTAACACCAAGTCCCATAGCAATTGCATTTTCAACACGATTGGTGACTGCGAGTGCACTACAAATACCTAAAACTGCTACAACAATCGGATTATTTTTTGAAATTCCATCTTTTAGGATGTTATACCATTTGGTATATTTAATTCTTATCCATTTCATATGGGTTCCTCCTACCGATTATCCCAAGCATTTTTATGTGCTTGATAGGATGCATTCAATAAATTCATAAACGCATTCGATGTTCCTGTTGCTCCAGTAATTGAATCTACTTCGTTATCTTGATTTGGACTACTATCTTTAATGATGAGTAGTTCTGGAACCATTTTTACGCCAGGAAACTGATCCAAGAAACTTCTTTCAGCAACAATTCCACCTAAACCTGGAGTTTCTTGTTGAACTAAAACTGTAATTTTTTCAATCGTATCAAAATTTGAGTTTAACGTAATGATGCCACTAATTGGACCCCATAGACCATTACCAAGAAATTCATAACTAATCGCATTTGTTGATTTATCAATATAAAACGTATATGTTTCACTTTGATAATCAACTTTTACAGTCTCTACATTTTCATCAAAAACTTCATGAATGTTTGAGAATGTATATGAAACTCCATAAGCATCTAAGATTGTCGACTTCGTTTCAGCAAGTTCATTTGCTTCAATACGATCCTTAGTTAAGACATCCATCCCTAAAATCAAGCCAGAGGTAATCATTCCCATGACTAAGACGAAAATTATGACTTTAAGATTCGAGTTCATGAGTTTCATCCTCCTTCATTTCTTCTTTGACAAATAAACTGTCAATGAGCGGTGCAATGGCATTCATAATAACTATACTAAATGTTAATCCTTCGGGGAATGTTGCAAAATTTCTTATAATCACTGTAAGTAAACCGATACCAACACCATAGATGATTCGACCCCATGATTTGATTGGCATAGAAACAGGATCGGTTGCAACAAAAAATGCAGCAAACATTAAACCTCCAACTAATAATGAATAAACTGGATCAATAAAATTATTTGGTAAAACAATATTTCCTAAAAATGTGATGACAAATAGTGTTCCAATTAAACTCAATGGAATGCGCCAATCAATCACTTTTAAAATGATAAGTAATAAACCTAAGACGATAATACCCAATCTAAAGGTTTCACCAATGACTCCGGGAACATGGCCAAGCAATAGATCCATCATGGAATAATCCATTGGTAATGCTTTATTAAGTGAAATAAGTGGGGTCACTGCTGCAACTAAATCTGTTTCGGGATTTAGCCATCTCGTATTCATCTGTAATGGAAATGATACAGTGACAAATAACACCCCTACTAAAGCGGGATTAAAGATGTTTTTACCTTGACCTCCAAAAATCATTTTTCCAAAAAAGACACCAAAAGCTGAACCTACAGCAACAATCCATAAATCCATAGTCACTGGCATCATTAATGCAAAAATTAAAGGTGTAATTAAGAAGCTTAATCCCATCTTTTTCTTTCTAATTTTTGCAAATGTCCATTCAACAATGACTGCTGCAACATATGAAACAAGTGCAATCCAAATGGCTTTTAAGCCAAAGACAACTGTTCCATAAATCAGTAAAACAAAAAGAGCACTTAAAAGAATGAATATATTGCGATTTGATAGTTCATCCTTCTTCAATCCGATTTTTTCTGTCATGTGTTCACCACTTTCATCGATTGAGTTTTTACTTGAAATTCATTAACAATTTTACTTATTATAGCATGAATTCAAAGAGAGTTCAAAAAAGCCAAAAAAAACCTAAGCATTTTATGCTTAAGTTTATTCAGATTCAAATTTAACGTTCACATTACCTTTAATCGCTTTCGAGTATGGGCAGAATTGATATGCCATTTCAATGTATTTCTTTTCAATTTCCTTAGATACACCTAAAATTTTTGCATTAACTAATGCATCAAATTTAAAACCTTGTTCACCATCTTTAACCAATGATGTTGTGACTGTGACTTCGATATCCTTATATTCTTGTTTAGAAGATTGAAGCAGAAATTCAATAGAACTTGCAAAACAACTGCTATAACCAACAGAGAATAATTCTTCTGGGTTTGTGCCCTTTGAAAGTTTTCCACCCATTTCCTGAGGTTTTGAAAGTTTTAATTCTAATCCTGATTGTGTATCTTTAATAAATCCATCTCGTCCACCAAATGTGGTCGCTTGTCTTTCTAGTATTTTCATAATTGATCACTCCTTCATTTACTATTATACAAAAGAAAAAGCCCCGTAAGGGCTTTAATGCATTATTGGTTAACTATTTGAAATAACTTAATCTTTTATAGCGATTGCATCAATCTCAACATCGACATCTTTAGGTAATCTTGAAACTTCAACTGCAACCCTTGCTGGTTTGTGGTCTTGAAAAAAGATTTGATATGCTTCATTCATCTCTGAAAATTTAGATAAATCTTTCATATAAACAGTGCATTTAACAATGTCTTCTTTATGAAATCCTGCAGCCTCTACAATTGATAAAATGTTTTCTAAAGATTTTCTTGTCTGATCTTTAACTTCAGGACTAATTAACGTCATTGTTTCAGCAACAAATGGTAACTGCCCTGAAACATATAGTGTTTGCCCTGAAACAATACCTTGACTATACGGTCCAACCGCGGCTGGAGCATTTGGTGTATGTATTTTTATCATTTAATCACCTATATCGCACATTTTTCGTAAACACAGTCTGGATCACTACATTGGATACATCCTTGTTTTTTAACTAAAACATTGCCGCATATTGGACATAATTCTTTTTCCATTTTTTCAGGTGTCACACCCGTTTGATGAACATTCATGTGAGTCACATATTCTTTAACTTCTTGGGTTTTTTTCGATACCCATTTTTCTTCAATATGGACATGAGGTGGGGTTGCTGGATTTAAATCTTCAGTATTTTCATTAACACCAGCTAAAATACCGATTTTCGCACAACGATCTCTAAAGACTGTAGCGCCTTTTAAACCCTTTTCCCATGCCATCATATAAATGTCAATGACATCTTGAACAGTTGCACTATTTGGTATATTAAAGGTTGAACTGATCGCCGTATCGACGTATTTTTGAATAGTTTCTTGTACAGTCGCGCGGTCCACAAAATCAATATTTTGCGATGTAATAAGTGCCCAATCAGGAAGTTTCTCCGGTTCAACATTAAGTGCTTTTGCAAGTGCTAATGGTGTTTTTTCCCAAATCGTAATTGTTTTTTCAGTTTCAAACATCGAAACAATACGACGTGTATAGTTGATTTGGAAGAATGGTTCAACACCACCAGAAACACCTAAAATATTAGAAATTGAACCTGTAGGTGCAATCGATAATAATCTTGAATTGCGCATACCATAAAGTTTTACTAATTCATCTGTGTCTTGATCAATAGTTTCTTTATAAAATGTAGACTTTGAAATTTTTTCATAATCAAATCTTGGGAATGCACCAAGTTCTTTTGCACGAAGTGCACTTGCTTTAACTGCTGTATTGAGCATACGACGCATAAGTTTATCTAAAAACTTAATGAATACTTCGCTGCCATATGGAAGTCTCATGGATAAAGCTAAATCTGCTAATCCCATAACACCGAGACCAACTTCACGATATTGTTTAACGTGTTCTCTTTGTTCTTTTAAAGCATGACGATCACCTAACATCGTAAGTAGGTCGTCAAGTGCCCAAATCATTTCAGAGACTACAAAATCAAATCGGTCCCAATCAAATTCAGGATCTAGCGTGAACGGTTTTCTAACAAATGCATTTAAGTTAACGCTACCTAAATTACATGAACCATTGGCCATAAGGGGTTGTTCGCCACATGGGTTTGTTGCCGTAAACACAACATCATCATACTCGGAAAGAAAATGATAATCATTCATGTGATCAATAAACATTATTCCTGGATCACCCATGGTATGTGCTGAATATCCAACAAGTTCAATTAAATCCCTTGCCTTCATTTTCTTCTCAATTTTTTCATACGGAGTTTCAAAAGACATCGTCCAATCCGTATTATGTTTCACAGCATTCATAAATGCATCATTAATCGCAATACTGATGTTTGCCCCATTAACTTTATTTAAATCAAGTTTTGTTGTCACAAAATCAATAATATCTGGATGGTCAATATTTAAAACAAGCATTAAAGCTCCTCGACGATTATCTTGCTGAGTCGAAAGTGTTGTATGTGAATATTTTTCAGCGAATACCATGACACCTGGTGTAGTATTGCTGCTATTATTAACCTTAGCTCCTTTTGGACGAAGCTTAGAAAGGTTCATTCCTTGACCGCCACCATAACTATAAGTTCTAGCGATTTTGTAGTCAACTTCATAGATACTCTCTAGGTTATCCTCGGGATCATTTGTGACATAGCAGTTACTGCCTGTAATATTTCCTTCGCGTCCAATCGCATATAAGTTTCTTCCGCCAAAAATGGCTTCTTTATGTCTTAATATTTTTTCAATTGAGGATTTTCCAAAAGCAATACGCTTAATAAACGCTTTTTTATCCTCGTTTGGTAAGAGATATTTACTTAAAATGAGATCTTGACGTTCATCATTATCAGACCAAGGATTATCCCTGTCATTTCTTTGACGTTCGCGATACTTAATATATGCTTTTGCTGCATCATATTGTTTTGATTCCATCAAGTAAAGTTCAACGTCATCTTGTATTTGTTCAATGTTGATTTCTTGACCTTTTTTATAGTTCTTAGTAATTTTTTTGGCTTGCTTAAGGCATTCTTCATCCGTAAACCCAATCCCAACGCCTTGATAAGCTTTCTGCATCGCGATGGCAATTTTTTGAACATCAAATGGTTCCTTTGTTCCATTTCTCTTTAATACAAACATGTTATCTCCCCTTTATATTTATATGTGATTGATATACAAAAATGTTGATTACATAAAATGAAAAACCATTAAAGGTTTATTGGTATTATACCCTTTATAAACTATCAATTTCAAGTCGATAACACTATGAAATGAGTTAATTTACAAATGTTATTGTTTTCATATTTGTTTCATTAAAAAAAGCCATAAATTATTGTTAATTTATGACTTTGTTTC
>JBAYCS010000061.1:0-5509 GCA_041668625.1 Acholeplasmataceae bacterium
TTCTGTAACTTTATCAATTAGGTTTGTATCTTTAACTTTAGGCTTTTTTTCTTCTCTTTTTAAAACAACTTTCAATTTTTTTTGATATAAATCAATGGAAAACTTACTGTCGATTTTTTTATATAGATCAATGATTAGTGGAAATATTTTTAACTTTAATGCGTCATCTTGTTGATCAATAAGATCTTCATATTCAGCCTCAATCGACGAAGCCTTATGATATTCTTTTCGTTTAAAATAAACAGTGATTAATGCATAGACTGCATCTATTAAGTTAACCTTATGTTTAAGTAGTTCTAAAGCGATTTTTATAACTTCTTCATCGCGATTTAGACGTAAATATAGTTCGAGTCGCTCTTTACTTAAATCAAAACTATGATCATATTTATCAAGCTCATTAAGCATGTTTAAAGCCATTTCATCTTGATGATCATTTAAATAGATTTGATATATTTCATAAATAGTGTTCACTTTTATTTCATTAGAAACATGATCATTCAATAAACGATTTAAGTCATCTATAATTGGTAGATTAAGTGCTTTTTTATAACTTATTTCATCTTGAAGTGCCATGTATTGTTTCATCACAGGGATAGACTGCTTATATTTTTCAAGCAAAGACTTAGCCTCATCAAATTGTTCAAGCTTTAAACAAGCATGAAATAGTTCATGAAAAAGGTTAGGTAAGTATTCGGTTTGTGACTGCATCTCAAGTTCTTCTAAAAGTTGCATGCCTTCTTCAAATACAACGTGATATAGTTCAAGTTGATTGGCAATTTCAAAATATAGACCAAAAGCCGCTTGGTACTCTTTATGAGTAAGCGGTTGTTCTAAATACGTTTTTATGATGGAAAGGCTATGTGCATCCTTTGGTAGGTGAAGAATGTCACTTAATCGCATATTCTCATCCCTTTATATCATCATAAAGCTTTTGAGCTAAGTTCAAGTATTTTTCGGCAAGCATTTTAAAATCAAAATGCAAGACTGGCGATAAACCAATCAGTTCTTTTCTTAAAGCTACTTGATGCCATTGTAAAACCTGAAACATCCGATAAAAGCGAACTAAATTCTTCTCTTCTGAAGTGGCTTCTCTTTCTAAATAAACATCAAGAAGTTCTAGTGCATCTTCAAATTGAACATTACCAAAACTTGCAATATCATAATAAAATTCATTATATGCTGCATACTCCCAGTCAAGTAAGTAGACTTTATCTGGTGCGATAACAAAATTTGAGCGTTGTGCATCATTATGACAAAACACTTTTGGTTTATCACTACGTTCTTTTTCATACATATCAATCCAAGCTTTTTTCAAAGCTATATATTTCGGTGATAAATCGTTTGTATAAGATTCATATAAATTCAAACGGTTGATTAAACCATAATCAGAAGCGGGTTTAAGTGAGGTGTGATGTAGTTTTTTTAACACCTTTACAATATGGGGTAAATATGGTTTATAATCCATCTGAGAAAGTGGAGTACCTTCAACATATTTTGCTGCTTTTTCTCCTGTTTCGACATCAAAGTAAACTGTTTCATTACATAACTCTAGCGGTTCAATCGTTTTAAGATTTTGATATTCAATCTTTCGATCAACAAAAAGATTGCCATCTTTTCCAATGACACGATACGTATAATCCACACCATGAATTTCAATGTGATAGGTTAAATGACTCATACCACCTAAAAAACGGTGTTTTACAATTACTTCATCTTCACTTACGTTAAATGCTTTTGATGCTAAGGCTTTAATTAGTTTTTCATGTTCCATATTATAGTCCTAGAAATGTGACGGTTTGATTTTCATAGATGGCGTATGTTCTATGACCGTCAGAAAGAGCGCCGGGATTAATAAATAATATACCTTGATCCATTTCCATATATTTTTGATGTGTATGTCCAAATATCACGATATTAGCACCTAAGATTTTAGCTTTTAATTTCAATCTTGCCAAGCCGAATTTTACAGATTCTTTATGGCCATGTATTAATAGAATCTTATAGCCATCTTTTTCTATTATTCTTTCAAGTGGAAGATCAACTCCAAAATCATTGTTTCCTTTTACGGTGATGATATTTAAAAACTCATAATATCTTGGATCAAGTGACATATCTCCTGCATTTAAATGTAAGTCACAGTCCTTATGCTTTTCGACCACACATTTTAGATCATCTAGTCTTCCATGGACGTCACTTGTAATCAATAATTTCACAAAGTGCCTCCTTTAATTGTGCTAAAGCTTTAGCACGATGAGAAATTTTGTTTTTGATATCTATATCGAGTTCAGCAAAGGTTTTATCATAATCTTTGATATAGAATAAAGGATCATAACCAAAGCCCTCTGTTCCTTTTGGCTCATGTAATATCAAACCGTCAATCGTTCCTTGAAAATGATAATATTGATCATTAGGAAGATAAATAACAACAGAGCTTACAAAGCGAGCTCTTCGGTCATTAATTTTTTTCATTTCCTCTAATAATTTTTGGTTATTGGCTTCATCACCATATCCGGAATAACGAGCTGAGTAGATCCCAGGCTGATTATTTAAAGCGATTACTTCTAATCCGGAGTCATCAGAAACTGTCATTAAGTTGTGTTTCTTTGAAAAATACTTTGCTTTAATTAGGGCATTTTCAAAAAATGATGAACCATCTTCAATCACATCATCAGTGTCTTCTAAATCACGAAGTGATATAACACGGATATGATCATTTTCTAGCATCATCTTTAATTCACGTAATTTTTTTTGATTTTGACTCGCTACAAGAATATCTACCATCGTCTCACCTAGTCATTTCTTACTCTTTTATCTTATCACATATTTTGCCTTAAATGTATATTTCAGACGCTTTTACGGTATAATATAAACGGTGAAATTATGGCAAAAGAAAATGAAATCTTAGAATTTGAAGATCTACTAAAAGAAGCTCATCAGCAACAAAAAAATAAAGGACCTGAAAAACATCGCGTTGTAAATTATTTTACAGCACTGTTTATCTATGTCTTAATGATGTTTGTTTTAGGCTCTGTGATATTTGCCGTTTTCATGGGAATTGACTCATTTAAAGAGACTTATTCTGAAAATGATCTTTTAATACGTGCAGTCTCATCAGATTCATCAGGTATCGCATTACTTGAAAAAGACGACATCGAGTTACTACTTCCAACCTATGAAGGTCAAATTATTCAAGTTGGAGACTATGAAGGTTATACTATTTTTGTTAGTACAACGAATACCCATTATGAAGAACTGCTTACCATTGAGGTTGATGGAATAATTATCCTTAATGAAACAAACCTGTTACTCATCTTTTCAGAAAATCAAGGGATTTCATCTTGGACAGATAGTGGACCAATGATTCATATATATGCTGGAGAAGATCAAGTACTTCCAGCATTCTTTAAAGCACCCTATGAATCGATTGATGGACCACTTACAACATTATCGGATTTTTCAACAGCATTTGCTAACTTCTTAATTTATTTAGCGATGCTACCTCCTATTTTGTTCCTATTAAAAAATGATCTCTCAGAAGATTTTACTCGGTTTAAATCACGTAAAAAAGAATGGTTTATTATCATAGTTGTCGGATATCTATATTTGATTTTAGGTAATATCTTTTCTAATTTTCTATCCAGCTTCTTCAGTGATGCATTAAAAGTTCCAGTCAGTGAATCACTCAACCAACTTACAATCATAGCTGCACTTCAATCAGATGGAACCATACTCATGATGATATCTGCAATATTATTTGGACCAATCATCGAAGAACTCATATTTAGAAAAGCCATCTTTGGTATTTTTAAAAAGAATATCACTGGATTAATTGTTTCAAGTTTAATTTTTGGAACCATTCATTTAGTCTCTGAACCTTCACTTGCATCGGCCATCGTAAACGGAACTGCATATTTTGTCATGGGTTTTGTCTTTGGACTCATCTACTTAAAAAATGATAAAAATGTGTTTGCACCCATGATCATTCATATTTTGTCTAACCTCATAGCAATTTTAGGTATTATGTTCATTTTATAAAAAAATAGAGACCTAAGAATAAATCTTAAGTCCCTATCTATATGAAAGCACTCCAAATGAAGAATGCTTAAGAACCATCATTTCCATTAACATGAACATCTCTAAGTAAACCAACACAAAGGGATAAATTATATTCTTTCGCATAGTCTAAGGCTGTTTTTTGTAAACGGTCTTTTTTCATCGTAATATCTTTTTCAATCAATTTTCTTAAGACAACATGATCACGGTTTAGAACTGCTACTGACAACGCTTGACGTTGAATTAATCGTTCATATTTTGGGGTCTGCATATAGTCATTTAGATATTGAGCGATTTCTTGTTTACCAAATATAATCGCGGTATCAAGTGGAGATTCAAATCGTCTATTTTTAATATCTAGATAAGCTTCGCTCGCTAATAACAACCGAATCGTATCAATCGATCCAAAACGAATCGCGTTAAATATTGGTGTTTCAAATTGCGAGTTAAGCGCATTAGGATCAAGGTTTTGATTTAATAATATTTCAACTAACCTAACATTCGATGTTTTTGCTGCATGATGTAATAAAGTATTTCCATAAGTATCTTTAATAAACCAAGATTGCTTACTTTCTAAAAGTAAATACGGTAAAATTTCTGTTTGACCACCTTGAATTGCATAATGAACAGGAAGTTTATCTTCTAT
Source organism: Acholeplasmataceae bacterium (assembly GCA_041668625.1). Taxonomy (GTDB): domain Bacteria; phylum Bacillota_I; class Bacilli_A; order Acholeplasmatales; family Acholeplasmataceae; genus UBA6181. Next base: position 4,700 of record JBAYCS010000061.1, read on the forward strand.
GGTTTTTTTATTTAAGAATGAACCAGATTCAATTAATAACTTAATCATATCAAGATTGCCCTTTTGAGCAGCTAAATGGATAGGGAGTTCACCTTGTCTATTTTCAATATTTACGGAAGCAAATCTTGAAATTAATCTTTTCGCTATATCTAATTTCCCTTTTCTTGCACAGTCAAAAAGCGCACTTTCACCATGCTGATCCGTCAAGTTCACATTGATATCTTGGTCAAAAAGATAATTCATAACATCTAATGCTGATCCAAACACGGCATAATGGAGCAAGTTCTTACGTTTATCATCGGTCATTTCAAGATGTGTCATATGAAGTTTTACATATTCTAAATCATTTTCTAAAGCTTTGATGAAGATATCCATAAGATTCACCTCTTCACCCCTATTTTATATCAAATTGATTAAATTGCGAAAAAAAAGTACTTATCACTGATAAGCACCTTTTAATTCATTCTTATTTAACTGCTTCCTTGAGGAGTTTTCCTGCTCTAAATGCTGGAGTCTTTTGTGCAGGAACAGTGATTAATTCACCAGTTCTTGGGTTTTTACCAGTTCTTTGAACACGATGTCTAACTTCAAATGTACCAAATCCAGTAACAACAACTTTTTCTTCACGTCTGCCTAGCGTTTCTGAAACGGTATCTGTGAATGCTGCAAGTACATCTTCTGCAACTTTTTGAGTCACTTGTGCGCGATTAGCAATAACTGCAATAAGTTCTGTTTTATTCATTATTTTTCCTCCTTATATGATGGCTATATTTTATCAAATTATAGCCAATTATGCAAATAAATCTCCAA
>JBAYCS010000062.1:0-5425 GCA_041668625.1 Acholeplasmataceae bacterium
AATCGTGATATCAATACATTATCTGGTGGAGAACAAACAAAGGTAAGACTTGCACTCCTTCGTCATGAAAAAGGTAATGTGTTAATTTTGGATGAACCAACCAATCACTTAGATGTTCAAGCAAAAGAAGCATTAAAGGATTCACTCATCAATTATCAAGGCACATTAATTTTAGTATCACATGAAAAAGAATTTTATGCAGACATTTGTGATTATGAGATTACCTTGTATGCAGAATAAAAAAGTGGGAAGATTTTTCCCACTATTTTTTATCTTCAAAATTATTAATTTCTTCAACTAAAACATCGTAAACTTCGGACTCTTTTATTTTTTTGATAATTTCGCCATGTCTAAATAATATAGCTTCACCTTTACCACCAGCAATCCCAATATCTGCGTGTTTAGCTTCACCTGGACCGTTAACGGCACATCCCATAATCGCAACATTAATTGTCTTATTCACTGTAAGTAAATAAGCTTCGATTCTTTTTGCAATGTCAATCATATCATATTGGATACGTCCACATGTTGGACATGAAATGAGATTAGGTACTTTATCTTTTAGTCCTAGATTTTTTAAAATCTCTTTAGCGGCTTGAATTTCTAATATCGGATTATCAGTTAAAGATACTCGAATCGTGGATCCTATACCTTCTGCAAGTAATATTCCGATGCCCATCGCACTTTTAATAGCCCCACTAAAAGCTGTTCCAGCTTCTGTAACGCCTAAATGAAGAGGGTATGGGAATGTTTTAGCCGCTAATCTGTAAGCTTCGATCATTAAATTCATATCGGTTGCTTTAAGTGATAGAAGGATGTCATAAAATCCCATTGACTCTAATATCTCAACATGATGTTTGGCTGTTTCAACCATATTTTCAGGCGTTGGAGCCATTCGATTTGGAAGAGATCCACTATTTACGCCAATACGGATGGGGATTTTCTTTTCTTTACAGGCATTAACAACTAATTCAACATGTTCTCTTTTAGGAATGTTTCCTGGATTTAATCTGATTTTATCTACACCTTGGTTAATAGATTCTAAAGCGAGACGATAATCAAAATGAATATCTGCGACTAAAGGAATGTGAATTCTTTTCTTAATTTCACCTAAGGCTTTCGCATCAACCATATCTAAAACCGCAACTCTAATGATTTCACAACCAGCTTCTTCAAGTTTTAAAATTTGATCGACGGTTGCTTCAACATCTTTTGTATACGTATTCGTCATACTTTGAATATAAACTTTTTGGTTTCCACCAAACTGCAAGTCTCTAATAAAGACCTTGTTACATGTTTCTCTTTGCATTTTTATCACCTCTTTGATTATATGATAAAATGCCTTAAATTGGTAGTTAAAAAGCTTTTACGAAGTGATAAAGCCGATTATTTAAAATAAACATTAAAATGATTGAAAAAGGTAATTCGTTTTGATATAATGTTAGCGTATGTTTGGAGGGATATCATGAGAGATCTAGTTAAATTGGTTTGTACAGAGTGCGGCGAAGAAAACTACCATACAAATAAAAATAAAAAAGCGCATCCAGAACGTATGGAAACTAAAAAGTATTGCCCACGTGAAAGAAAAACAACAATCCACAGAGAAAAGAAATAAGCTATTCTTCGAATAGTTTTTTTTCTATAAGGAAAAAATGATGATTCAATTTAAAGAAAATGACACATTCGCACATAGTTATTTAATTTGTAGATTTGATCAATGTATGCTCATTGATCCATCACATGATATTGAAGAAATTCATAAAGCGCTCGACCATAGAACGCTTTCTGGAATTTTACTGACGCATGCTCATCATGACCATGTGCATTTAATTGGTGAATTTCAAACAAAAATATATGTTCATCTTTTGGATCAACACTTGTTATTTGAAGATCAATATAATGGATATGCACCATTAAAGCATCCCTATAAACGGAAAGATTTAGAATTAGTTTCGATTAATGATGGTGATAAAATTCCGTTAGCAGATCATTTTATTTCAGTGATTCACACACCTGGTCACACTAAAGGGTCTGTGTGCTTTCTATATAATGAACAGCTATATACTGGAGATACATTATTTAAAGAATCTGTCGGTAGACATGACTTGTATTCAGGGAGTTTAGTTGAACTTAGAAAAAGCATTTTAAAATTATGTGAACTTCCAGGATCTTACAAAGTTTATCCAGGGCACGATGAAAATACAACAGTTAGATTCGAACAAAAGAATAATCCATTTTATGTGAAATGGAAGAAGCAAAAAGCAAAATAAAGACACAAACAATGTGTCTTTTTTTATGCATTTAAAAAAATAGCACATTATTCTTGACAGTGCCAATAAAATATCATACAATAGAGTTGGCACAAAACAAGAATGAGTGCTAAAAGGAGTGAAGTGATGTTAACAAGTCGTCAAAAATTAATCCTTAAAGCTATCATTGAGGCTTACGTGCGCGATGCACAACCCGTGGGATCTAAAGCACTCACTCAAATGCCATACCTTAAATTTTCATCAGCAACGTTAAGATATGACATGGCACAACTTGAAGAATTTGGCTATTTAGAAAAAACGCATACGTCGAGTGGCCGAGTTCCCTCAGAAAAAGGTTATAGATACTATGTTGAACATCTTGTAACAAGAGATGAAGATGTCATGGATTCATTTCCATTAATCGATGAAGTTTTTTTAAAGCATAGTATGGCGAAAGAACAAGCCATTCAAGAAGCGATTGCATTGCTTTCTGATTTAACCAATTATACAACATTAGCGATTGGTCCATCAGCGAGTCAATCAACGATTCAAAAAATTGATTTTATCCCTTTTTCAGAATCTGAAGCTGTGGTTTTGATTGTTACAAATCAAGGACATGTGCAACATCAAAATATAACGATTCCAGAAGGTATGAAAATTAATGATTTAAAGGAAGTTATTAAAACATTAGATGACTTACTTCGTGGAAGATTTATCGAAGAAGCGAGTGAAATTTTGAAAGCTTCATTTGCAAAAAATGAGATCAAGTCATTTATGGATTATCAAACACAGCTTATGCAGTCATTTATCCATGCATTTCAAAAGTTTGCTGAAGAAAACTTTTATTTATCAGGTGTAACGAATGTATTTGATCAGCCAGAGTTTCATAATGTGAGACATATTAAAAATTTTGTTGAAATGTTGGACCGACGTGAACTTGTTAAATTGATTGGTGATCATGAAGGATTATCCATTCGATTTGGTAGTGATTTAAAGCTTATTCCGATGGAAAATTGCACAGTTATTTCCGTGCCATATCGAATTAGTGATCAAGAGCATGGGACGATTGCAGTTTTAGGTCCCACGCGTATGGAATATAGTAAGGTTATACCACTAGTGGAATATATCGCGAGCAACTTAGGGAAGCTCTATAAAAAGTAAAGGGTGAGATTATGGAAGATCAGTTAAAAAAAGATGATGTAGTGCTAGAGACGGATCACGTTGAAACAGCAGAACATAAAAAAGAAAAAAAGAATAAAACAAAAGATCAAATTGAAAAGTTAGAAAATGAAGTTAAAGATTTAAAAGATAAGTTGCTGAGAAACGCAGCTGAACTTGAGAATTTTAAAAAGAGGATGAACCAAGAACGTATTAATGACCGTAAATTCGCATCAAAAACGTTGATTGGAGACCTCTTAGCACCACTTGATCAGTTTGACCGTGTGGTCAATATGCCAACCGATAATGAGTTATTAAAAAACTTTTTAATCGGATTTAAAATGATTAATGATTCAATGTATCAAGTGCTAATTCAAGATGGATTAAAAGAGATTGAAGCTTTAAATAAATCTTTTGATCCAAAATATCATTATGCTGTTGAAAAGACTCATGATGCGAACAAACCCGATGGAATCAATATAGAAGTGATTCAAAAAGGGTATTTATATAAAGATCAACTATTAAGACCTGCCATGGTCAAAATAAACGAATGGAGTGAGAAGAATGGCGAAGACAAATAAAATTATTGGTATCGACTTAGGTACAACAAATTCATGTGTGTCCGTGATGGAAGGCGGAGAAGCAAAAGTAATTCCAAATGCAGAGGGTGCTCGTACAACACCATCAGTGGTTTCATTTAAAGGTGAAGAAATTTCAGTAGGCGATGTTGCAAAACGTCAAATGATCACAAATCCAAATAGCGTAAGTTCAATTAAACGGCATATGGGTGATTTGAATTATCGTGTGGATATTCAAGGTAAAAAATACACACCACAAGAAATTTCAGCAATGATTCTTCAAAATTTAAAGAAAACAGCTGAAGACTATTTAGGAGCAACTGTGACACAAGCAGTTATTACTGTTCCAGCTTATTTTAATGACGCTCAACGTCAAGCAACGAAAGATGCAGGTAAAATTGCAGGTTTAGAAGTTAAAAGAATTATTAATGAACCAACAGCTGCTGCATTAGCTTATGGGATTGATAAGACAGATAAAGAACAAACTGTGTTAGTGTTTGACCTTGGTGGTGGAACATTTGACGTATCAATTTTAAGATTAGCTGATGGTACATTTGAAGTTATCTCTACATCAGGTGATAATCACCTTGGCGGTGATGATTTTGATGATCATATTGTGGATTATTTAGTCAAAGAATTTAAAAAAGAAAATGGTGTGGATCTATCTTTAGATAAGATGGCTAAACAACGTTTAAAAGATGCGGCTGAAAAAGCAAAGAAAGATTTATCCGGTGTTACAACATCACAAATTTCTCTACCTTTCATTACGATGGGTGTTGCTGGTCCATTACATTTAGAAATGAATTTAACAAGAGCTAAATTTAATGAACTTACTGCCGATTTAGTTGAACGTTGTGTGGGTCCAGTTAGACGCGCGTTATCTGATGCAAAAATGACACATAAAGATATTGACCAAGTCTTATTAGTTGGTGGTGCTACACGTACACCAGCTGTTCAAGAAATGGTTAAACGTGAATTAAATAAAGAACCTAACAGAAGTGTGAACCCTGATGAAGTCGTTGCGATGGGTGCAGCGATTCAAGGTGGAGTTTTAGCCGGTGATGTGAAAGATGTCTTATTACTAGACGTCACACCTCTATCTTTAGGTATTGAAACTTTAGGTGGTGTATTTACAAAACTTATTGAACGTAATACAACCATCCCAACGTCAAAGTCACAAGTTTTCTCTACGGCTGCAGATAATCAACCTGCTGTTGATATTCACGTTTTACAAGGTGAAAGATCGATGGCTGCAGATAATAAGACTTTAGGACGTTTCCAATTAGGTGACATTCCAGCTGCACCACGTGGTGTACCTCAAATTGAAGTTACATTCGATATTGATGCTAACGGCATTGTTAATGTTAAGGCTAAAGATTTAGGAACGAATAAAGAGCAAAAGATTACCATCAGTGGTAATGGCGCTTTATCTAAAGCTGA
>JBAYCS010000063.1:0-5210 GCA_041668625.1 Acholeplasmataceae bacterium
ATAATATTGAATTAACACATGGCGTTATTTATGCTCAAGAAGCTTTAAATCAATTGATAAAATCAGGGATGAATCGAGAAGATGCCTATGATTTAATTCAAAAACTTGCGTTAGTATCCTTAAAAGATAAAGTGAATTTTCATGATCAATTAGCTACTCATAAAGAGATTCAAAATAGACTATCAAAAGAACAATTAACACAAATCTTTTCAAAAGACAAATACTTAAAATATGTAAGTGATATATACGATAAAGTATTTCAATAAAAAGACAACTGTTTATCGTTGATAATGACCCTTAATTATGCTATAATCATGAAGAATGTTCCAAGGAGGAAAGAAGCATGGCACAAAAAAAATATAACGCATTAGAACCCCAAGTTAGTAAATGGACTTATATCATTATCGGATTTGTTATTGTATTAATCATTGGATTACTTATTGGTCTTCAACCAAGTAACCAAGAAAAAATATTTGTTAATTATGATTTAGTTGCAAATGACGATTTTACAGAAGATCATCCATTTTATGAAGTATCTTACCGTAGTTCATTATTTAGTAAGGGATTAGATAAGATTTTAGAAAATGAAGAAATAGTTTTCTTGTATGTTGGTTACAATGGCTGCCAGTCTTGTGCAGCACATATCGGAGCTTTCCAAAAGTATTTCTTTAGTGAAAATGTAGATGATGTTGTTGATCGGATTTATTATTTCAATGCAACGAGCAATGAAAAAGATTTCTATGCACTATATGATAACGTTGCTGGTATCGGTGAAGAAACTCCTCAATTAGTACTGATCATTAATGGTGAGATTGTAAAGAGTTTTACTGTTCAAAGTGCTGATAACACTCAAATCATCAATAGTTCCGTTAGAACATTCTTTATCGATGCTTTAGAAGAAATTAACAACGCCTAAAAAAGCACTCAGTGCTTTTTTTTGAAAGGAAGTATAAAAGTGATTGAACAAATTAAACATAAAATCAAAAAAGTGTTAGAAGAACAATTAAATATTGATGATCTTGTCATTGAAGAACCAAAACGTGGGAATGCAGATATTTCGATTCCTTTATTTAGTTTTGCTAAAAAAATGAGTGTTTCACCAAAAGTTGTGTATGATCGTTTTCAAATCATCGAGAGTTTGATTGACGAAATTGATCATATCGAATTTTTAAATGGCTTTTTAAATATTTTTGTTAAACGTAAAATGGTGGCTAAAAAGATTATCCATCAAATCCAAGTTGAAAAAGAAAAGTATGGGAACCTTACAGAAGGTAAGGGTAAAACCATTGTCATGGATTATTCTAGCCCTAATATCGCCAAAAGTTTTGGTGTTGGACATTTAAGAAGTACAGTGATTGGAAATTCAATTAAAAAGATTTATGAAAAACTTGGATATGAAGTGATTGGTGTCAATCATTTAGGTGATTGGGGAACACAATTTGGAAAAATGATTGTCGCTTATGAAAAATGGGGCAACAAAGAAGACATTGATAAAAACCCAATTGATGAACTCCAAAAACTATATGTCAGATTTCATGATGAAGAAAAAAATGATCCAACACTCGAGGAAAAAGCCAGAGAAGTATTCTTGAAGCTTGAACAAAATGATTCACATTATGTCGCATTATGGACATGGTTTAAAGATGAATCCATGAAAGAATTCATGGAAATGTATGAACTTTTAAATGTATCGTTTGATTCCTATGATGGAGAGTCTTTCTATAATGATAAAATGGATGATGCCATTAAAGAACTAGAAGAAAAAGATTTACTTAAAATCGATGATGGTGCTACCATCGTAGATTTAGGTGAAGAATTACCACCAGCATTAATTAAGAAATCTGATGGCGCTACTCTTTATATGACAAGAGATCTTGCTGCACTGCTTTATCGTGCAAGACATTATCATACAAACACGGTTTTATATGTTGTTGGTAATGAACAACAACTTCATTTTAAACAATTAAAGAAATTAACGGATTTACTTGGATATAACTTTGATGTCGTTCATGTCAATTTTGGACTTGTCATGATTGATGGAAAGAAGATGTCAACCCGTGGTGGTAAGTTCAAACGTTTAGAAGAAGTCATTACACAAGCTATTAATGACGCGAAACAATCGATTACTGAAAAGAACCCTAACCTAAAAGATCAAGATAAAGTCGCTAAAGCTGTGGGCGTTGGCGCCATCATCTTTAATGACTTAAAAAATGAACGGCATTTAAATGTCGATTTCAGCCTAGAAAACATGTTAAAGTTTGAAGGACAAACTGGACCTTATTTGCAATATACAGGGGTTAGAATTCATTCGATCTTAAAAGATCAAGTGGTAGATCATCATAAAGTGAATTTATCTTATTTTGAAGAAGATCACTATTTTGAAATTATTAAACTATTAGCACAATTTCCAATGATGTTAGAAAGAGCAAAAGAGTCTTTTATGCCTTCAGTCATCGCAAGATATCTCATAAATCTTGCCCAAGGATTTAATAGTTTTTATGGGAAACAACGTATTCAAGTAGAAGATGAAGGACATTTGATGGCCAATCTCTTATTCTTAGAATCGATTGAAATTGTCCTAAAAGAAGGTTTAAGAATTTTGGGTATTGAATCCTTAGAAGAAATGTAATTTTTTACTTGATAGAAGAATAGAAAATGTGATATCATAACTTTGCTTGACTAAAAGCAAAGTTTTATCCCCGCGTGATGAAATTGGTAGACGTGCCAGACTCAAAATCTGGTGGATGAATAATCCGTGCTGGTTCGAGCCCGGCCGCGGGGACCATTAAAAAACTTAGGTTGATTCAGGAAAAACTGCATCAAACCATATACCGAATGTCCAAACAGGGCATTTTTTTGTTTTCTCATGTTTGAGAGAATAACCAGTTGTGCAATTATTCATAAAAAGATAAATTAATTAGCATCATGTTCATGCACAATAAGGATATGAAGAACCCTTATTTAAATAGGAATATAGATAAAGGTATTAAATATTTATGAAAAGGCAAAAGTTCTATAAAAACTTAAATATACTTTACGAAAGGCAAAAAAATATGAAATCTAATTGAGGGAGATGAACCAAATGAAGATGAGAAGTTATTACTTGAATCAAACGATTAAGTATTTAGACACAGAGTTTGTTAAAGTGATTAGTGGAGTTAGAAGATCAGGAAAGTCTTTTTTACTAAAGATGCTTAAAAATAAATTGGATCAAGAAAAGAAAGAAACTTTATATTTGGATTTTGAACATCCTGATACATTAATTTGCAAACAGCTGACCAACTTTATGATTACATCAAAAGCAACGTAAATCAAAATGAAAAAGTCTATTTTTTGTTTGATGAAATTGCAGAAGTGACAGATTGGTAAAAAGTTAATCAATGGTCTAAGAATTGCTTATGATTGTGATATCTTTATTACGAAATCTAATGCAAATATGCGTTCAGGTGAATTGGCTACTTACCTATCTTTAAGATATGTTGAAATAAAAGTTTATCCTTTGTCACTTGATGAGTTTAGCAATTTTTCAAGTGAAAAAAGTTTAGATAATTATCTTGAAAAATATATTAAGTATGGAGGATTCCCGTCAGTTGTCTTAGCACAAGATGAACAAATGAAGCATGATATTCTAAAAGGTATTTATAATAGTATCATATTAAAGGATGTATCAGTAAGAGGTAATATTTCTCAAATTGATGTACTTTTAAAACTTTCACTATATTTACTAGATAATATAGGGAAATCAATATCCAGTCCAAGAATATCAAACTATTTTAAATCTATTCATCAAGTTGTTAAGCCTGAAACAATTAATAAATATCGTCAACTTTTAGAAAATGCATTTATCTTTTATAAAGCAACTAGATATGACATTAGAGGTAAAAAACACCTAAAAACATTAGGTAAATATTATGTTGTTGACCTAGGGCTTAAAAATATTATGCTAGGTCGCATGAATACCAATTTGGGATCGATGATAGAAAACATTGTTTATTTGAAATTGATCAAAGATGGTTGGAATGTTTTTGTGGGTAAATATGATGATTTAGAAATTGACTTTGTATGTTTTAAGGAAAATCAAACAAAATATGTCCAAGTTGCATTAAGCTTACCAGAAAGCAGTACAAGAGAAACTGACAATCTTTTAATTGTTAGAGATAATTATGAAAGGATCGTTGTCACTTATGATTATAAGGATGTAGGTATGATTGATGGTATCAAAATCATTCATTTAACGACATTTTTAACAACAACGACTTAGATTGTTTTAACTTAGAATATTTAAAATAAGATTAACAAATGGTTTTTTATGTTCGTACATTACAATCATAATGAAAATTCATTTTAAATAACTTTTGATATGAGCTTATAGAAGTATATATATTTTATGAACCGTGATAAAATAAGACCGGCAAAGGAGATGATGCTATGCAACAAAAAAGAATGAAACCATTTATTATGACCACAATGAATGGAATGGTTTATGGGTTATTTGCAACTTTAATTATTGGGGTCATCTTTCAACAGTTTGGAAAACTCTTAAATATTGATTTAATAGAATTTACGTTATCCAATACCCTCAAAGGACTCATGGGTGTTGGGATTGGGATGGGGATTGCTCTAGCTTTAAAGATGGATGGGCTAAAACTTGTCGTTTCAGCCATCATGGGTGGGATTGCGACTTCATTTAAAGTCACGTTTACAGATGGGATTATTTTAGGTTTAAATAATGATCCAGTGATAACCTATTTAGTGGTTATCTTTGGGATTCTATTATTAAGACTCATCTTAGTTAAAAAAACACCATTAGATATTTTACTCATTCCACTTCTTGGATCAACTTTAGCATTGCTCTTAACGCTTGGCCTATCAGCTCCCATTGGATTTATCGTTTCAGGGATTAGTGATGGAATCAAAGCTGCGATGGTCATTGCTCCAATTCCGATGTCAATCATCATTAGTGTTGCGATGGGTATGTTACTGACATCACCACTCTCATCCGCTGCCATCGCAATCTCAATTGGCTTAGGTGGCATCGCCGGTGGTGCTGCAGTCATTGGTTGTACAACTCAAATGATTGGGTTTGCCATACAGTCTAGAAAAGATAATAATATCGGCATGATCTTATCGATTGCCTTTGGTACATCGATGTTACAATTTAAAAATATATTGATTAAACCGATTATTTGGTTACCTACGATTATCGCATC
>JBAYCS010000064.1:0-5202 GCA_041668625.1 Acholeplasmataceae bacterium
ACAAGTTTATTAGCTTCAAATTCGAATGTAGCGAATAATGTTTGTCTAAAGAATGTTCCCATAATGCCATCTAGTGCTTTTTCTAAAAGGGCAATCTTTTGATTTTTAGAAGTAGACTTAGAAATTAAATAGTCTAATAAACCATGCTCATTAAATGTAGAAGCAATCTCAGCAACAAAGATGGTGTAATCTGCAGATGCCATGGGTTGATTTTCATTTGAGAATAATGTATGAGCACTATGACCAGCTTCGTGAGCTAGAGTGAACACTGAATCGAGTGTTTCATCATGGTTTAATAAAATGTATGGGTGATAGCCATAAAAACCAGAAGAATAAGCACCTGTGCGCTTGCCATCTTGGGGATAAGCATCAACAAATCCATCTTTTACTGCACCAATTTGATGACTCTTAAATTCTTCATCATACTTTTCGATTGATTTAAAGAATAGATTTCTTGCTTCTTCAAACGAATATTTAGTTTCATCTTTCGTTAATTGTAAAAAGCGATCATAAGTATGATACTTGTCTAATCCTAACGCTTTCATACGGAGTTTAATATAGCGTTTAATTGATGCTGTATTTTCATAAGCAACATCTTTTAGATTATGAAAGACTTGAACAGGAATATTATTTCCAAATAAAGCAGCTTCTAGAGCAGATGAATAGTTTCTCGACCTAAAGTTAGCTGCTAATTGTTGAAGCACTAAATTATAAGTGCTTGCAAAAGCAGTTTTATTTGTCTTATAACGTTTGAAAGCAGCTTCAAAAATGAGTTTGCGATCTTCAGCAGTTGGAACTGTTGGAATTAATGAACGATAGTTAGACTGAGTGATGGTTAATTCTTTCCCGTCGCTAGTTGTGATTTTTTCATCAGTAGCATCAACAATCGCCAATCCTTGATAAAGTGATGAAGGAATACTTCTTGTTGGTCCGAAATTCGATAAAATCTTTTCTTGTTCAGCTGACAACACATGTTTTTGTTGGAAGAAAAGTTTTTGCATTTGAAATTTATATGTTTTTAAGAAATCATCTTTCTCAACAAATGACATAATTTTTTCTTCACCAATAGAAATTAGTTCAGGTGAAACAAACGATGTTTTTTGATTAAGTTGTGATAAAAGTAATAAAAGCTGTTGATACTTAGAAGAATTAACTTGATTCTTTAAGTTTAAATCACTACTTAAATGAATATAAGCATAAAGTTTATATAATAACTTTGATGCTTCCTCTTCGGCGTGATAAAAAGCTTTAAAATCTTCAAAATTATGAAGTTTACCTTGAAAGGATGCTAGCTTTTCAATGTGAGGTGGAAAGAGCTTTAAATCGTTTTCCCAAGCCTCTAAATTTGAATAAAAAATCGATAAATCCCAGGTTGACATAGTATTAGTCCTCTCATAGTCTTTTTTATCATTATAACGCAAAGCGTTAGTTTTTCATAACCAAGATGGTTGAAATATGGTAAATGATGATAAATGTTTCAAGTGGTGTTGAAATAATATCTAATTAATTATATAATTAAGCAGCAGGGAAATCCTGGTTAGACACTTTACCATGTGCTATAGGCTTAAACCTATGCTCCAAGAAGGAGGAAGACAATGATTACAATTTTTACAACTCCAAGTTGCTCATCATGTCGGAAAGCGAAAAAGTGGCTAGATGATCATAAGATTTCTTATCAAGAAAAAAACCTCTTCAACCAGCGCATCACAGAAGAAGATATTGACCGGATGTTAGAAAACGCTGAGAATGGTTTTGAGGACATTATTTCAACAAGATCTAAAGTTTTTAAAGAAAAAGACCTTGATGTTGAAGATATGCGTATTAGTGAACTTAAAGCCTTCATCATTGATAATCCGAGCGTTTTAAAACGGCCAATTATAATTGATGATGACAAGATGCAAGTTGGATATAATGATGAAGAAATCCGCGTGTTTATTCCAAAGAGATTAAGGGAGTTAATCATGTGTGTTGATTGCCCAATGGGTGAGCTATGTGACTATCAAAGCGCATTAAGACGCTATTTCGATGAAATAAAAAACGAGCAACAGCATAATCATTAAAAAAGGGAATCACTAGATTCCCTTTTTTTATATTTTCTTTTTATTAATAAAATAAGCGGCTAAGAAGCTCAAGATAGAAGCACCTAATAATAATCCAAAGGATAAAACATAGATTGTTCTAACTATGGGAGCGTATTGAGGTGTAATAAATATATCGTTTCCTAAAATAGAGATTGTACTTAAATGTTGAATAAAAAGAACCGTGATAATTGTCGAACCCGCTAAAAGGAAACCACGATCTTCCACAATCCAGCCAATCCATAAAATGATTGTTGGAATAAGTAAGACATAGAATACCGGAATAATGTCATCTGCATAAGCTTTAGACCAAGTTGCGAACATCACGACAAATGATATTAAAGTTAGAATGCTAATGACCATAGCGGCCATAAAGTGTAGTAAACTGCGTTCTTTCATAAAAAATTCCTCGCTTTTCTCTATATTAATTATAGTTTTAAAGACAAAGAATGTCAATAAACAAAAAAAGATAGCATCGCTATCTCTTACATGTAAAGGCACGTTCACTTTTTCGCTTTGTTGGTTGATAATCAATCGAATGATCTTTTAAGAAGTTTACGAAGATTATTTGACCCTCATGATAGTTATTTACTTCATACTCAATTTCATAATCAACAGTATTACAGTATTCACATCGATCCAAGAATAATACACCATCTTGATAAGGTGTGCTCACTCGATAATTATCCAAACTTACCTTAAATTTAACGAAATAATCAATATGATCAAAATAGTCTTTTGTCGAAAAACCGTCTTTGATCATTTTTTCAGCTTGATCTTTTGTTAACAGCAAATGATTCTCGTAAGCACCTTGATCGCTTTGACTCTTCAAAGTTACTTTATAGTAAGTCTCACTTTTTTTACGAATACGTAGTACCATTTGTTGTTGACTAAGTTGATAGGTGTCTGTATCGAAGTAATAATTAACTTGTTTGAAGACATTATCTTCAAGGTTAAAACGTTTCAATAGTGTTTCATACTGCTCTTTCGATACAATGGTTTTAAATTCAATCTCGATGTTTTTTGTCATTCTGACACCAACCTTCATTTTTTATGAACTCGTATGCAATTAAATTATAACAAAATAGGGGTTTAATTGAAAGCAAAAACGTTTACATTCAAGAACCTTTGTCATTATATTTGAAAAAATCACCAGTAATGGTAAAATATTCATGTGAAAAACATTTCAAGGAGGAGATTTATATTATGGCTATAAAAGTAGCAATTAACGGTTTTGGCCGTATTGGTCGTCTTGCATTTCGTCTAATGGCAGATGACAAACAATTTGATATTGTTGGTATTAATGATTTAACTGATGCAGAAACTTTGGCTTACCTATTGAAATATGATACAGCACAAGGTAATTTTAAAAATGATGGAGTATCATTTGAAGGAAGCAACTTAGTGGTTGATGGAAAAGTAATTCCAATTTTCGCTGAAAAAGATCCTAAAGCTTTACCTTGGGGCAAACTTGGCGTTGATGTAGTTTTAGAATGTACAGGTCTATTTACAACCGTTGAAAAAGCTGGTTGGCATTTAGAAGCTGGTGCAAAAAGAGTTGTAATTAGTGCACCTGCAACAGGCGATATGAAAACAATCGTATTTAATGTCAATGATAATGTATTAGATGGTTCTGAAAGAATCATTAGTGCAGCATCATGTACAACAAACTGTTTAGCACCACTTGTTAAAGTATTAGATGATAATTTTGGTGTTGTTGGTGGTATGATGACGACTGTTCATGCTTACACAAATGACCAATCATTGATGGATCAACCTCATAAAAAAGGCATCTTTGCTCGTCGTGGACGTGCAGCAGCAGCAAACATTATTCCAAGTTCTACTGGAGCAGCAAAAGCAATTGGACTCGTATTACCACATTTAAAAGGTAAACTTGATGGTACAGCACTTCGTGTTCCAACAATTACTGGATCGATCGTTGACTTAACTGTTGAGCTTAAAAAGCCTGTAACAGTTGAATCAGTTGATGAAGCGTTCAAGAAGGGTGCTAACGAAACACTTAAATATAGTTTCGATCCAATCGTTTCTTCAGATGTTATCGGCACACATTATGGATCAATTTATGATGCACACACAACTCAAATTTTAGAATATAATGGAAAACAACTTGTCAAAGTTATGTCATGGTATGATAACGAAATGAGCTTTACAGCACAAATGATTCGTACTGTGAAGAAATTTGCGAGTCTTATCAAATAATTAATGTAAGAAATTGCACACCAAGTGGTGTGCTTTTTTTATGCTATAATTTTGATGTAGAGATGGAGTGATGAAAAATGATCTGGGATGATTTAATCAAAGAAGAACTTAATGAACCTTATTTTCAAAAACTTGTCGAATTTCTAAAATCCGAAGATTTACATAAGACCATTTATCCACCAAGAGAGAAACGGTTAAATGCTTTAAGGTTAACTCCATTTGACGAAGTAAAAGTTGTGATAATTGGTCAAGATCCATATCATGACGAAGGTCAAGCACATGGGCTTGCTTTTAGTGTTGAAAAGGGAAAATTTCCACCGAGTTTACAAAACATGTTTAAAGAATTACAAATGGATTTAAATATGCCTTATCCAACGACTGGTAATTTAACCCCATGGGCTAAACAAGGTGTATTATTGCTTAATACAATTTTGACAGTTGAAGCACACAAAGCTTTGTCTCATCAACAAAAGGGTTGGGAAATATTCACAAGAAAATTGATTGAAACACTCGTAAAACATAAACCATATCTTGTCTTTGTTTTATGGGGAAATCATGCTAAACAATTTTTACCACTGATTAAGCCTTATGGTCACGATGTGATTATTTCAGTCCACCCATCGCCTTTGTCAGCTCATCGTGGTTTTTTTGGATCTAAACCATATTCAAAAATTAATGAATGTTTGAAAAATCATGGTCAAGAGGAAATCAATTGGTTGTTAAAGTAATATTTCCTTGGCTTTTATTTTTAATATAGTATAATAGACTTACAGAGTAATTAGAAAGCGTTAAGTGTCTAATCATGGGATGTCGGATTAGAACGAACACGAAAGTGGCGGTTTTCTAATGCGTCCGCTGTAAGCAATTATGGTGGACCTCAATACTGGAGGTCTTTTTTTGATGA
>JBAYCS010000065.1:0-5174 GCA_041668625.1 Acholeplasmataceae bacterium
CATTATTAGGCTCTGTAGCTCAGTCGGTAGAGCAAAGGACTGAAAATCCTTGTGTCGGCAGTTCAATTCTGCCCGGAGCCACCACCATCGCAACGTAAAGCCATTAGTACGGCTTTTTTTATTATATTTTTTGATTGCTACACCAATATTAAAGAAAAATGTGTATGTTGATACTACTATTAATTAGGGGTATTCAATTATGGAAATAAAATCACTTAGATTTTTTAACGGATTTGAAGAATTCAATAGGTTTACCTTTTTTTTAGAAGAAATGAAATGGAATATTGAGAAGCAATTACTTAAAGATAGAGTAACCTACTATCGTAACAACAAACATTTTATTGAACTTTCTGAAGATTTTTATAGAAAAGAACTATCTATTTGGGAACTAAAATCTGAAGAAGTTATCACATGGTTTGATACAATGACATTACTTAGAAGAATGTTTATAATACTCTTTAAAAAAGGGATAAAAACTGATCATTTAAAATTATTTCTAGAATATCCACTTATATTTGGTAATCATATGCGAGCAGATTATCTCATTGTTTATGAGAGATTAATAGTTGTTTTAGAGTTTGGAATGTTCAATCAAGATGAGAAAAGAAGAGAAGAAAGATACACAAAAAAACTTCAAGAATCGATTAATTACAGACAATTATTAGCTAATATAGTAGAACCACAAATCATTGTTGTAAATTATGTAATGATTTATCGACCTGAATATGACCGCTCTAGAGACACATTTTTTAAGGATAATATTGACTACAATAATGATGAGCTGATTCGTTTATCTAACTTTTTACATTTGCATTTTAATAACCAAAATGAACTTTCTGCTTTTGAACAGTTGAGGAAAATTGCTTTGAATGAATAAAAAACATTGACTTTATGTTTCAGTATGTTATCATTAAATTAGCAATAAAATTTGAAGTTCAAATAATTTGAAGGAGAAAGTAAAAATGGCAAATGAAAAAATAGGGATTATTGTGTGTGGAAACTCTGGTGTGGATTATATGAAATTGGACTATCCAGTTCGACTTATACGTTCAACCCTAAACCTAGATGGCAAAGAGTATGAAGATTTTATCGACATCAAGGCAGATGAATTTTATAAAATTATTGAGTCAAATACCGATATTGACGTTTCTACATCACAGACATCGACTGGAAAGATCGCATCTGTTTATGAAGAAATGAGAGAAGAAGGATATAAAGAGATTATTGTTATCGTCATATCTTCAAAGCTAAGTGGTACATTTCAAGGGGCTATTTTAGCTAAAGATCTTGTTCAAGGCGTTAATGTATATGTTGTTGACTCGAGAAGTGTCTCGTATGGAGAAGCTTATTTAGTTCTAGAAGCCATCAAAATGATTAAAAGCGGTCATAAAATGGTTGAAATTATTGATAGACTTGAAAAAATTAGAGATCATATTTATATCTATGTTTTAGTTGACACGCTGAAGTTTTTAGTGAAGAACGGTAGATTATCAGCAACAAGTGGGTTTCTTGGAACATTACTTAAAATCAAACCACTACTACATGTTCAAAAAGACGGCAGTCTGGTTCCTTATGAAAAAATTAGAACAACAGCAAAAGCTCAAGCACGTTTAATTGAGGTAATACAAAGCGATATTAAAGATAAACATGTTATAATATTTATTGCATACACAAATAACGAAGATAAAGCCAAAGAAATTAAGCAACAATTGCTTAATGTAAGGGAAGACCTCGAAATCCAACTTGTTCCTTTAACACCAGTTGTTGGCGCACATGCAGGACCGGGTACCCTTGGAGTTGGTTATATTGTCTTATAAGGAGTAGATCATATGGTTTCCCCTAAAGTAGTGATTAACGAATTGCTAGTTGATGTTTTCAATCATATTTTAAGCATTGAATCGACTGTTTTAAAACAAAAAGGCGTAAAAATATCAATGACTGAAGTTCATGTTTTAGAAGCAATTCGGAATGTTGACGTCCCAATGATGGGTAATGTCGCTCAAAAATTAAGAGTCACTTTAGGCACATTAACTACGTCTATAAACGCATTGGTTAGAAAGGGATACGTAGTTCGGTATCGCGATGATGCTGATAGGAGAAAAGTATTCTTAGAATTAACAGACTTAGCTCGAAATATTCTTAGAATTCATGATGCGTTTCACGATGAGATGATCGATTCAATTTTTATGGATCTTGAATTAGAGAAAGATGAAACTCTGATGAAGTCTTTGGAGAACATTAGTAATTATTTCAAACAAAGATATTAATTTAAGCACTTTAAAAGTGCTTTTCTTATTTTTAGAAACTAGTTATTTGTGTTATCATATTAAGAGATAATGAGTTAGGAGAATGTATATGGAAAAGTACATTATTGGTGTTGATATTGGAGGAACTAATATCAAAATGGGTATTTTTACTTTTGACTGTGTAGAACTAATCGACAAAGTTGAGTTCAAAACACCTAAAAGAGATCAAGATCAATCGATTTTGATTAACATTAAGAGTGAAGTAGACTTGCTTCTTAAAAAACACAGGTTAAAGTATGAAAACCTTATTGGAGTTGGAGTTGCAATACCATGCCCTGTTAAAAATGGATTCGTTTTTTCATGTCCTAATTTGGATTGGCAAAACAAAGATATTGTAAACGGTATGCAAAACTTATTTCCTCCACATGTTAAAATATTTGTTTCTAATGATGCATCTTTAGCTGCATATGGTGAAAACGCAAGTCTAGATGCACCATATAAAAATGCTGTATTGATTACATTAGGAACAGGGGTAGGCGGAGGAATTATAATTGATGGCAATATTCACGAAGGATCTATGGGATACGGAGGCGAAATTGGTCATCTTAGGGTTTATGAAGAAAATGAACTCACTTGTGGTTGTGGGTCAAAAGGTTGTCTTGAACAAATTTGCGGAACTAAGGGAATCCTAGACTATACAAGACAACTATCAGAAAAAAATGAAACGACTATTGATTTAAATAGACTTTCGGTTAAAACTGTGTTTGACGCAGCAAAAGATGGTGACAAAATCGCAAATAAAGTGATTGATAGGGTAGCAAAATATCTTGCAATCAGCGCTAGCTCGTTGGCAATGATTATAGATCCTGAAGTTTTCATTATTGGCGGTGGAGTATCGAAAGCTGGTTCATTTTTGATTGATAAAATTGAGAAATATTATAAATCTGAAGCAAGGTTCTCTTCAGGTAGTATTCCATTTATACTTGCAAAAACTGGTAATGATGCGGGAATAATTGGTGCAGCATATTTAGTGAATAACAAAATAATTAGAAGCGAGAAGATGAATGCCTAGAAAACAAACTACAAATCGCCGTTATAATCAATTTGTCTATGGTGGCTTAAATATGGGCAAGATTTACCGGTTTGATGAACAAAATGGAATTAAATTTCAAGATAAACATGATGTTAAGAAATTGTTATTAAAGTTAGACAAGATAAAAAGTGAAGAATGTAGAGAATATCATAAATTCGTGTTAGAAGAATTTGATGATGCAAATCTAATACAACTATTCGCTTTTTTTATTTTAGAAATTTTTTTAGTAAAAGATATATTAGTTAGATGTATGGAAAAAATTGAGAAAAAATCTTTATATTTGCCAACTTTAGTAATCACTGAATTAGAGAGAGAAATTAGAAGAAAAAGCAAGGATTTTTATGAATTTAAAGGTATTCCTCAACGTGAAATAGATTCTCATTTAGAGGTCATGCTAGAGTTTATTCAAATGAGATTTGAATCATATTTTCTTTATGAGATGTTAAAAGATGTGCATGAAGATATCATCTTAGTGTGCAAGAAATTTCGTAGAGAGTATTTACATAATCTACCTAGCATCGTCAAAGGTGTAATAGTTACAGATGAAGTAGAAGATCTCAAATTCGTTCAGTTTTTATCAAGTGAGTTTGGCTTACCTATTGCACATTGCGGAAAAATGTACCAAAGTGATGAAATTGCTATTATCGATGGCTATAAAGAGCGTATTACATTTAATCCGGATGAAGAAGATATAGATAGATTTCATGTTAAATATTTGACAACGACATATAGACTCGGAGAAAAGGCTAGTTATAATCCGCGAAGAATTAACATGTATGCTCAAGCTGTAAATGCTAAAGATCTTGACCGTATTACGAGTGGAGGCTGGTATAGAGGGATTGCCCCATTTAAAACCGAATATTTTTTTATTACAAGAGGAATTCTTCCGAGCGTAGACGACCAAATTGCTCATTATGTAGATTTTTTCAAAAAATCAAATGGAATGCCAATATATTTAAGAATTCCTGATTTTAGACCTGAGAAACCACTTAAATATATGGAAAATGCCAAAAAAGACACATCTTTTTTTCATAATCACCACAATCTATTTTTCCAACACTTTGAAGCTGTTGCAAGAGCGGTTAAAATTACAAATGCAGATGTTAAGATTACAATTCCAAGAGTTGTAATGAATTCCGAGTTATCAGATTGGAAAAGACATGTTATTATGGCATTTACTGATGAAGATTTACCAATTCCTGAATTTGGTTATGTTCTAGAAACTGAATCAGCATTCGAATATTACGAAGATTATTTCGATATTGATTTTGTAATTATTGGGTTTAATGATTTAATTGAAGAGCACCATGATCATTTAAATCGTTTTAGCAATTTATCTAAAAGAAAATTTGAAGAGTTATTCATCCCCATTCTTAAAGATATACATTATCATTTAAGAGTGGCTCGAACACGTCCGATAAAACACATACTTGCCGGAAATATCGTGTCAAATCCATTTATTTTTAAGGAACTATTAAAGTATGGATTTACAGATTTTTCGATTCCAGTTGATAAAATTAGGTTCATTGAACCAGCACTAAAATATTACTGTGATACAAGAGGAAGTTATATTGGGGTTTATCAAGAAAGATTAATGAGAAAAAAGATTATAGAAGATTCTAAAAAGAATCAAAATAACGAAAACGAATAAAATAAAAACCATAAAAAAATGAGAAAATAACCCAAAAAGGTTGCAATCCTCATTCTTTTTATATATAATAGAAACGCTCGTGTGTAAACGCGAAGAGGCTGTGAAATGGAAGGTTGCTGACACACGGATAGCCGTTGTCTACGTGTTAGGTTTTTCTATGGAGCAAGTCTATACAAGATTATAG
>JBAYCS010000066.1:0-5108 GCA_041668625.1 Acholeplasmataceae bacterium
AAAAAATGGGCAAATAAATTTAGTTTACAAAAACTTTACATAATCATGACGGAGATTTGGTATCTCCGTTTTTTTTATTTTTATATAATGAGTCCGTAAATGAAAATAAGGAGAATTAAGATGAAAAAATTATTTGGAATTTTATTACTGACTTTAGCTGTGACTTTATCAGCATGTACGAATGCAGAAGATAGTTTTGACGAAACAAAAAATATTACAGTTTATACAAGAGACACGACATCAGGGACTAGAGCAGGTTTTATGGAAGGCATTGGGTTTTCTGATGCAGCAACGAATGATAGCCTATTAGTTCAAGGATTTGTTATTAAAGACAACACAGGGATTATGACGTCGATGACAACTGACCAGTTCGGTATTGGCTATGTTTCTCTATCAAGTGTAAATAACACCATTAAACCGCTTAGTTTTGAAGGTGTAGAACCGACATTAGCGAATGTAATCAATGACACTTATGGACTTAAAAGACCATTCATGTGGATGACAAGGGATGCTTCTGATTATGCAAACGAAACGATTGAAGCTTTAGTAAATGCATTTATCGCATTTCTAGGTACTACAGACGCACAAGACATTATTAATAATAACGGAGCCATTGGATTATCTGCCACACAGTCTTGGGATGATATTAAATCAAATCACCCAATCACTCAACAAGATAATACTGGAGTTGTCGTTCGTTTTGGTGGATCAGACTCGATTCAAAAAGTAGCAGAAGCTTTAACAAACTCATTTGTCTCAAAAGCTGGAAACTTCACAGCGGAACATGATCACACTGGTTCTGGTGATGCATATAAGCGTACACAAGATCCTGCTATTAAAGATACTTCAGTGGGTAAAGATGTAGGGTTCTCCTCACGATACTTTAAAGACAGCGAAAAAGTTGGGGTTGAAGCAATGAATATGGGTCAACTCGCATGGGATGCAATCGTTGCGATTGTTCACAAAGATAATCCACTAAGTAATGTAACTGCAGAAGATCTTAAAAAGATTTACGAAGGCACATTTGAGACTTGGAGCGACTTACTCGATTAATCGATAGAAAAACATGAAAAAAGCTAAAGACCCTTGTGGTCTTTTCTTGCTTAACTGAGGTGAATTATGCAACTTAACGTTACACCAGCTATAATGCAAAACAAACCAAAAAATATGAAAGATAAAATAGTGAAAATAGTTCTCTTATCATTCACATTACTTTCATCATCGTTTATATTTATTGTAGCTGGAACCATATTACTTAAAGGGATTACGCCCTTCATTACACAAAATCTAGGACTTGGAAAAGTTTCATTAATTTCTTTTCTTACTGGAGATACTTGGCTCATAGGTGAGGCATTTCAATCTAATTTATATAGCGTAGGATTTATCATTGTAAGCACGCTAATGATTGCTTTATTATCGCTTTTAGTATCTTTTCCTATTGGGGTTCTTACAGCTTTATTTATTGCAAAAGTAGCGCCTAAAAGATTAGCCAATATCTTAAGAACTGTCATTGAATTATTGGCTTCCATTCCATCGATTATATACGGTTTATTTGGAGCAGGAATTATCTTAAACCTTGTATATAACTTAAGTGCAGCATTTGGATATCAATCTAAAGGCGGGAACTCAATGTTGGCATCAGTTTTAGTTTTAGCAATTATGACTATTCCAACCATCACTTCAATTTCTGAAGTAGCAATTCGTAGTGTCGATAAAAAACTTGAAGAGGGATCTTTAGCACTAGGTGCAAGTAAAACTCAAACACATTTTAAAGTTGTTTTATTTGCTGCTAAATCGGGAATATTCACATCCGCAATTTTAGGGATTGGTAGAGCTTTAGGAGAAGCAACCGCAGTATCCTTAGTCGCTGGTGGTAGGAGATCTGGTTATTCATTTGATTTACTCGATACGACTTCCACACTTACAACCATCATGCTTGAAGGCATGAAAGAAACCACGGGTTTAGACTATGATATTAGATTTTCAGTGGGAATTGTTTTAATTGTCGTGATTATCCTAACAAACTTAATCCTTAATTGGATTAAGCGAAAGGTAGGTAATGTTGATGTTAAATAAACGAAAAACCTATGATATCACCATGCAAACATTAACTTATCTTTCATCTTTGGTTTCAATTGTTGTACTACTTGCTATTGTATTCTTTGTTTTTCAAAAAGGGTATAAACTCTTGAGTTGGGATTTAATGACTCATAATTATCAATCTGTCACATATATTGCAGACTTAAAAGATGATCAAAGTTCTGGTGTGTTTATCTCACCAAAAACATTTGATGAAGATACATTTTATTCCATTAAATGGGGTATAGCTTTAAAAGACGATGAGAATTTGATTGGAGGAACTTCTGTATTTGTCACTTATATACATCCTGATTCCCCATTAAACGCTTTAAACAATAAAGGTGTTGGTGTTGAAGATATTTATGTTAAAGAGGATTACCAAATTATTAGAATAGCATTTGATGGATCTTCATCTGCCTTAGCAATACATGGTGCGAAGCATATGATTGAAGTTCTTGACACACAAAATAGTTTTAGAGAACTAGAGTTTTCTACAACTGGTGGAGGTATAAGAGGATCAATTATCACAACGCTCTATTTAATTGTCTTGACCCTAGTGTTTGCATTACCAATTGGTGTTGGTGCAGCAATCTACTTAACGGAATATGCCAAAAATAATCGCTTTACTCGGTTTTTAAGACAAATGATTGAGACATTGACAGGTATACCATCCATTATTTATGGTCTGATGGGTCTAGCAGTATTTGTTCCATTAACCATAAGGTTAACAGATGCCACTGGGGCAAACATCATATCAGGAGCATTAACATTAACAGTTATTCTATTACCAGTCATTATTAGAACGACCGAAGAAAGTTTAAAAGTTGTCCCTGATGATTACAGGTTTGCATCATTAGCACTTGGTGCTAGTCAAACTCAAACGACATTTAAAGTAGTCTTACCTAATGCAACTGCAGGGATTTTAACAGCTACTTTACTTGCTATAGGACGTATAATTGGTGAAAGTGCAGCACTAGTCTTTGCAATTGGGACGGCTGTGAAAGATGATATAAGATTAACGGAGAAATCGACATCTCTTGCTGTTCATATATGGTCAATGATGACCGATGAACCAGCAAATATTGAATTATCATCAACCATAGCGCTTATCATATTAGCGATCGTTTTAGTTTTAAATATTTCAATTAAGTTACTATCAAAGAGAATGCTTAGAAAGCAAGGTGTAAAAAGATGAATGAAAATACTGTATTTGACGTCAAAGACTTAAACCTATATTACGGTGAAAAACAAGCTTTAAAGAATATTGAAATTCCTATTTATAAAAACCAAATCACTGCATTAATTGGACCATCAGGATGTGGAAAATCCACATTTCTTAGAACACTTAATCGAATGAATGACCTCATTGATGAATGTCATCTAGATGGACAAATCAATTATTATGATCAAAATATTTACCATCAAAATATGGATGTGATTAGCTTAAGAACACATGTAGGGATGGTTTTTCAAAAACCTAACCCATTCCCGATGAGTATTTTTGATAATATTGCCTATGGTCCAAGATGCCAAGGGATTAAAGACAAGCAAGTCTTAAAAGAGATTGTTGAAGAATCTTTAAAACAAGCAGCACTTTATGAAGAAGTAAAAGATAGATTAAAAGAATCTGCTTTGTCACTCTCTGGTGGTCAGCAACAAAGACTTTGTATCGCTAGAACAATTGCAATGAAACCAGATGTCATATTAATGGATGAACCCACATCAGCCTTAGATCCAGTTGCAACACTTAAAATTGAAGATCTCGTGGTAGAATTAAAGAAGAATTATACAATTATTATTGTGACACATAATATGCAACAAGCAGCACGTATAGCAGATAAAACAGCATTCTTCTTGATGGGCGAACTCATAGAATATGGAGATACTTCAACCTTGTTTTCTACACCACAATTTAAAAAGACCGAAGACTATATCACGGGTCGGTTTGGATAGGAGAATATCATGACACTAAGAAATAAACTTATCGAATCATTAGAAATATTAAAAAAAGATGTTGCGATGATGGCAGATCTTGCATTATCGAATATTAGAGAAGGATTATATGCATTTAAAAACAATGATCAAAATCTTGCAAAAGAAGTCATGGCAAAGGACGTTGAGGTTGATCGTTATGAAGAGGAAATCGCCAAAAAAGCTCTACAAATTATATGGCGTGAACAACCTTTAGCGAGTGATTTAAGACTTGTTACTGGTATACTAAAATTGATCACAGATATTGAACGTATCGGCGATCACGCCAGTGACATAGCCGAAATGACCCTTCACTTAGATGATCAAAGAAATAAAAGATTATTACCGATTACATCTAAAATGGCTGAAATCGTTGAACAAATGGTATTATCTAGTATTCAAGGTTTAGTCAACGTAGATCAAGTAATCGCTAATCAAGTCATAGAGACTGATGATTTGGTGGACGATTTATTTAATCAACTCATCTTAAAGATGACGTTAGAGTTGAAAGAAGATAAAGTAGATCCAAATGAAGCAATTTATGTTTTAATGGTTGCTAAGTATTTTGAGCGTATCGGTGATCATGCTGTAAATATCGCCGAATGGATTATATTTATGGTCAGTGGGAAACACAAAAATACACCACTCTTTTAGGAGGCATTTATGGCGTTAATCTATTTTGTTGAAGATGATCAATCCATTAGTTACATCATTGAAAAAACGTTAGATCATGCTGGAATTAACGGATTTGGTTTTTCGAATGCAGAAGATTTTTTTAAGGCTTTTAGAGAAAAAAGACCAGATATGATTTTACTTGATGTAATGTTACCTGATGTGTCAGGAATTGACATCTTAAAAACTATTAGAAAAATTGATACAGAAACGCCAATCATGATGATTTCAGCATTACAAAGCGAAATGGATAAAGTCATAGCTCTTGATTACGGTGCTGATGATTATATGATAAAACCTTTCGGAGTTTTGGAATTAACATCTAGAATTCAGTCGAAACTAAGAAAAAAACAATCCATGGAAACTTATGTTTATAAAGATATCAT
>JBAYCS010000067.1:0-4983 GCA_041668625.1 Acholeplasmataceae bacterium
AATCGATGAGTTCTGCTTTTTTAAGGGTTGAAAAACCAGTAATTCCGCGTTCTTTAGCAAGTGCGCGTAATTCAGCAACAGTCATTGCTTCAAGTTGTTCTTCAGATAATCCTTCGATTTCTTCTTCAACATCTTCAATAACTTCGTCTTCTGTTTCCTCAACAGGTTGAGGCTTTTCTTCTCTTGGTCTCACTGGAGCTTTTTCACGTTTTGGTGGAATTGATGCTGTTTCGTCATCATACTTTTCAACGACTCCGCCTTGTGCTTCAATCACAGCGTTACCCATTACCCATGTAATTAATTTAACTGCTCTAATCGCATCATCATTTGCAGGGATAATATAATCGACATCATCAGGATCACAGTTCGTATCAACAATACCAAATACTGCAATACCGAGTTTACGTGCTTCTAAGATTGCATTCTTTTCTTTACGTGGATCAACGATGAAGATTGCTTCAGGAACTTTCTTCATATCCTTGATACCGCCTAAGAATTTTTCTAAGCGTTCTCTTTCATGCTTTAATTGTTGAACTTCTTTTTTAGGAAGTTTTTCAAATACACCGTCTTCTTCCATTTTGTAAAGATCGTGTAGACGTTTAATCCGACGACGGATTGTTTTAAAGTTTGTAAGTGTTCCACCTAACCAACGTTGATCAACATAGAATTGACCTGTACGGATAGCTTCTTCCTTAACTGCTTCTTGTGCTTGTTTCTTTGTTCCGATGAATAAAACCTTTCCTCCATCTTGCACAATTTGAAATAGTGCTTGATAAGATTTTTCGATTTCTTCAGCTGTTTTCTTCAAATCGATGATATAAATACCATTTCTAGACGTGAAGATATACGGTGCCATTTTTGGGTTCCAGCGACGTGTCGCATGACCGAAGTGCACACCAGACTCTAATAATTGTTTCATTGAAACGACTGCCATGTAATATTTCCTCCATTTTCGTTTTGCTTCTGCACTACTTAGGATCACCCACCCTGATTAGGGCACTTGGATAACCGAACATAGCACATGCTTATTTTTCATAGCCTTAATAAATATATCACATTCAAGGGTGATTTGCAAGGGTAAAGTATTTACTTTACATCTTTTTATAGCGGTTTATGCCCACTACTACCAAATCCGCCCATCCGAATTTGTGTTAATGGTTCATCGTCAGTAGTCACTTCATAAGACATGAATACGCCTTGAGCAATTCTTTCACCTTTTAAAACGGTCACATCATGATCTAAAATATTCATCAAGGGAACCATAATTAACCCATCATTATCAGGATTTCCATAATAATCAGCATCTACAACACCCACCGAATTACTCATAACAAGTCCTTTTTTAATGGCAAGTGATGATCTAGGAAATATAAAGAGTGCTTCATCATCTGGCATCATCGCTTTTAATCCGGTTTTTACTAGTTTAATTTGTTGAGGTTTGATGGTCACATCTTCAATCGAAGATAGATCATATCCGGCACTTTTGGTTGTTGCTCTTTTAGGAATGATGACCCCACTATTTTCATAACCTTTAGCTATCTCAAATTTTCTCATCGATAATCTCCTTTAATTTGCTTAATACTTGATTTTCGCGTAATAGAACCGTTTTTAAACCTTTTTGTTGATGCTTACTATCTTTAACTATTTGGTCATTATGCCTAATCACTTCATCAATCTTAGTCCAAATAGGTTCAATACCATAAAACGTTTCATTGCCTTTAAGTTGTTGTTTTCCGAACCCTTCAATTTGACAAATATAATAATTTGAAATTTGTTGAAAGACACGGTGATCGCCATGGCAACCATATCTAATTTCCTCAGTATATCCAAAAGGTTCAATCACTTTTGGTTGGATAGCCCCAAGCTCTTCTTTCATTTCTCGAATCAAAGCTTCTATGGCATCTTCATAATGATGAATGCCACCACCAGGAAACATAAAATCATTATAAAAACTTGAATATGCCATGAGCACTTCTTTATTCTCATTAATGACAATAGCACGTGCAGTTTTTCGAATGATTTCTACTTTGCTTTCTTCAAGACCATCTTCAATGATGGTTGGTCCAATTTTAGTCACTCTTTTTCACCATCCTCGGTGATGCTTTACGATATTTTTCTTTCATAGACTCTGTTGATACGTGGGTGTATATTTGAGTCGATTTTAAATGTTCATGTCCTAATAACTCTTGGACGACCCTTAAGTCTGCCCCATGGTCCAGTAATACGGTTGCGAATGCATGACGCAACATATGCGGGTGAATTCGGTATGTTTCACCTGACTTTTCAATCATTGCTTTTAAAATATGCTGAAGTCCTCGAACGGTAAGTTTTGTTCCTAGATGGTTAATGAAAACTTCAGAAATACTCGAATGTGGTCCTTTCGATAATAGAATCGGCCGTATATAAGTTAAGTAATGTTTTAAATCATGAACTAACGTTTGATGAATAGGCACATAGCGATCTTTAGAACCTTTCCCATGGATTAAAATTTGTTCTTGTTCGAGTGAAATATCTTTAATCTCCATTGCACAAAGCTCACTTGCTCTAAGACCACAACTAAACAATAGATCTAACATCACATAGTTTCTATGCCCTAGTGGCTTATGTTTATCAATCGATTGAAAAATTAAATCAATCTCTTCTGTGTGCAATATAGTGGGTAATTTTTTAGGAATTTTTGGACTTTCAAGCGTTTCAAATATATTTTTATCTATCCATTTTTGGCTCACTGCATAGGCGTAAAAAACACGAAGAGATGAAATTTTTCGTGCAATCGATTTTTTCGCATACTTCTTGAAATCCAAGTGAGATATATAGTGCCTGCCAAGTCTATCCCTCGTTACATCAAGTAAATCTCTGGCTAATTCTTCTTGCTTGATAAATTGTTCAAACTCGATGACATCACTGACATAAGCTTTTACAGTATGCGGACTATAGTTTTTTTCAACCGATAAATAATTTTCAAACGACTCAATAACTTGCATTACATACTCCCTATATATAGTTTTAAGGCTTCCATTGAACGTTCATAATAAAGCGTTTTACGCATTTTTTTAGGATGTTTGAAATCTAGTGAGGGGAGCAGTCCTAAATTCGCATTCATCGGAACAAATGACGGATTAGGCGTTGATACGTATGCTGCCATAGCTCCCATCATTGTTACTTTGGGTAAAGGATTTAATTGATTATTTTTTAGAAATGATGTGATTTGAATGGCAGTGTTCAATCCAGAAGCTGCACTTTCAACATAACCTTCAACTCCACTAATTTGTCCAGCAAAATAGATATTTGGATAATCTTTTGACTGGAAACCTTGATTAATGATTTTTGGACTTTCAATGTATGTGTTTCGATGCATCACACCATACCGTAAAATATGAGCTTTTTCGAGTCCTGGAATAAGTTGAATGACTCTTTTTTGTTCATCCCATGTTAGGTGTGTCTGAAATCCTACAATATTAAACATGGTTTTTGCTGCATCATCTTGTCTGAGTTGAACAACTGCGTGAAATCTTTTCCCGTCTTTTTCTAATCCAACTGGTTTCATTGGACCAAAAAGAAGCGTTTCTTTACCTCTTTCAGCCATGACTTCAAAAGGCATGCATCCTTCAAATACATTTTGCTCGAATCCTTTTATCTCAACTTTTTTCGATTGAATGATGGCATCATAAAAAACATTATATTGATCTTCACTCATTGGGCAATTAATATATG
The DNA here is from genome assembly GCA_041668625.1 of Acholeplasmataceae bacterium. Lineage (GTDB taxonomy): Bacteria > Bacillota_I > Bacilli_A > Acholeplasmatales > Acholeplasmataceae > UBA6181. The sequence goes on from JBAYCS010000067.1 coordinate 3,715, forward strand.
CTGCTTCACCTTTATCATATCTTGATTTTAAATAACATATATTCATATCAATTGATGATGCCTCAATGATAGGTGCAATTGCATCAAAAAAATGGAGATGATCCATATGGAATTTTTCCTGAATGTCTTTTGATAAATCATCGCTAGCCAATGGGCCAGCTGCAATAATTGTTATGTCATCCATATTGATTTTCTTTACTTCTTCTCTGACTACTTCAATCAATGGATGCTCATTTATTTTTGATTCAATATAGGATGAAAAAAGAGTTCGATCAACTGCTAAACTTGAACCTGCAGGCACTTCACTATGAATAGCCGCTTCCATGATTAAAGAATTAAACATCATCATCTCTTTTTTTAGCATTCCAACGGCATTATGAGGATCATTTGATCTAAGTGAGTTTGAGCAAACGAGTTCAGCAAAATTCCCTGTTTGATGAGCAGGGGTCATTTTGTTTGGACGCATTTCATAAAGTTTTACTTGAAATCCTTGATTCGCTAAATAAAAAGCTGCTTCTGAACCAGCAAGTCCAGCTCCTATAATATGTATCATGTCATCACCACCCATATTATACATGAAAATGGACTCAATATAAGAAAAAAGTGAGTGTTAAACTCACTTATTGAGAAGCTTTTTGAGGTCCAAATTCAAACCTTTCAAAAAATGGATTTAATTTTAGATGAATATCTTTTACAATGAAAAACATGATGACTGAATTAAACGGAATAAGTGATAGCCTTATAAGTAATAAACTAACGGTTGTTTGGACATCAAAATGAATCATTAACGCAAGTGTATTACTTAATGAAGCACATACATAAGCAAGTGGAATTACCCAAGCTAAACGATGAACTGTGTATTTTTTATACATGATTAATCCTGGGATTAATCCCCACATGATAGGTCCTAAGACAAAGAATGGTAAAAAAGTTTGATTAGCTGTCACTACACCAATCACATCACCGACTAATGCGATCATGATTCCGTAAGACGGGCCTAAGATAATACTACCGAAAATAATGGGTACAGCATAAAAAGGTAATCCGAAATTTTGAATATTTAAAACAAACTTAAAAAATACATCAATGATAATCGAAATGGCCGCAAGACTAGCTGCTAACACCATTTTTTGAACATAAATATTCTGTTTCATCAAAAAAAGACCTCCAGTATTGAGGTCCACCATAATTGCTTACAGCGGACGCATTAGAAAACCGCCACTTTCGTGTTCGTTCTAATCCGACATCCCATGATTAGACACTTAACGC
>JBAYCS010000068.1:0-4950 GCA_041668625.1 Acholeplasmataceae bacterium
GTTCACTTCAGTGCAATTCAATCTGAAGGATATAAGACATTAGCAGAAGGCGACCAAGTAGAATTTGAAGTTAAAAACGGCGACCGCGGACAACAAGCGGCTGAAGTTCGTAAAGTCTAAAAATTCCAAACAGCAAGGGGACTCATTCATTTGAGTCCCCCTTCTATTTTTTTATGAATGAAAATGGTTGACATATTTTCATAGTATGTTACAATGAATGAGTACAATTTAAAAGCATAGAGGTAGCGATGCAGAAAAGTACGCTTTGGAGTCGGCAGACGAAGATAAAGCGGAAAGGCAACCATCGCCGAATGATCACCTAGGCATAGGGACATCATGGGGTTATAAGAAACACTTATAACACTCCTACGATAAGTAGAGGCGCTAGCAAAATATAAAACCATTTATTATTTTGAAGTGTCCTCTCGGGTGCTTTTTTTGTTAAAAAAAACAAAGAAAAGAGGAAGAGAGAATGAAAAGAGTTGGTTTAGTTTTACTTGTATTACTATTTGGGGTGACACTATTTGCGTGTCAAAGTGAGGATCAGTTTGATTTAGATGAAAAAACAAGTATAGTTGTGGGTTTAGAAGCTGCTTATGCGCCTTTTAACTGGGCAACACCTACACAAAACGAGTTCACAGTTTCGATTACTGGTCAAGCAGGGTTTTATGCAGATGGTTATGATGTCGTGATGGCACAAAGAATTGCGGATGCATTAGGTTTGAATTTAGTCATTAAGGCTTATGGATGGGATGGACTTATCCCTGCACTTAATGCAGGTGAAATTGATTTAATTATTGCTGGTATGAGCCCAACAGCAGAACGTGCATTAACTGTTAATTTTAGTGAAGAATATTATCGTTCTGAACAAGTGATGGTTGTTAGAGTTGATGGTAGTTATGCAGATGCAACGTCTATTACTGATTTTAGTGGGGCTAAAGTAGTCGCACAAGCAGGAACGCTTCAAGATGATTTAATTGATCAAATTACTGGTGTGATTCATCAAGAAACATTAAATAGCTATAGTGACCTAGTCAATGCTTTAGCTTATGGTACAAGTGATGCATTTGTTGCAGAATTACCAGTAGCAACCTCGATTGTTCAAACCAATAGTCAATTTATGATTATTCAGTTTGGTGAAGGTTTAGGATTTGAAGTGTCTGATGAAGATATTATGGTTTCTGTTGCAATGCGTTTAGAAGATTTAAATTTATTAGATGCAGTAAATGAAGCTTTAAGTGGGATTACAAATCTTGAAAGACAACAAATCATGCAAGATGCACTGTTGCGTCAACCTCAAGAATAATGATGATGATTTTAACTTCTATACCGCCAAAAGATGAGTTTTTTAAAACCATTATTTATTTACTAGACACGTATGGATCATTCTTTATAAGAGGTGTACTCATTACGTTGTTATTATCTGTTGTGGGTACAGTGGGTGGATTTATACTTTCTTTATTTTTAACGATTATTAGAAATCAAGATATTGATTACAAACGTGATTCATGGTTTGAAATCGCAATTAAAAAACTTGGGATTGGATTTACAAAGGTCTATATCACAGTTTTTCGTGGAACACCTATGATTGTTCAAGCAATGATTTTTTACTACGGGATTGCACCACTTAGACTAAGCTTTTGGAATCCACTTGTCGCGGGATTAGTGGTTGTTACTCTAAATACGACAGCTTATATTGCTGAAGTCATTCGAAGTGGTATTAATGGCATTGATAAAGGCCAAATGGAAGCCGCACGGAGTTTAGGGTTTTCTAAACGCCAATCAATGTTTAAAGTGATATTTCCTCAGGCGATTAAAAACTCATTACCAGCTATTGGTAATGAATTCATCGTTAATTTAAAAGATACAGCAGTACTAAGTGTGATTGGTGTTTTTGATTTATTTAAAGCAACTCAATCTGCGACTTCATCCAATTATCGTCCAGTTGAAGGGTTCTTTATCGCAGCAGTTATCTACTTGATTTTGACATTTATCACCTCGAAATTAGTTGATCATTTGGAACACAAAAAAGTGAAGGTGGTGAATGTTAATGCCTGAAGTTATATTAGAAATTAAAAATATCCATAAAAAATTTGATGATCAAGTAGTTTTAAATGGGATTAACTTAGATATTCACGAACAAGAAGTCGTTTCCATCATTGGATCCTCTGGATCAGGAAAAACGACACTACTTAGATGCTTAAATTTATTAAATGAACCAGATGATGGGCACATCTTATTTTTAGGTGAAGATTTAATGGATCCTAAGGTTAATTTAGACCATTTGCGTATGCGGATGGGGATGGTATTTCAATCATTTAATTTATTCAATCATCAAACGGTGATGGATAACTGTATAATGGCACCCATTTCTCTTCTTAAAATGAAGAAGGAAGAGGCGATTCAAAAAGCGCAAATATTGCTTGAAAAAGTGGGTATGAAAAGGTTTGAACAGGTTCCTGTTACACAATTATCTGGTGGTCAGAAACAAAGAGTAGCGATCGCACGTGCACTGATGATGAACCCTAAAATAATGCTCTTTGATGAGCCAACAAGTGCACTTGATCCTGAGATGGTTGGTGAAGTATTATCAGTGATCAAAGATTTAGCAAAAGAAGGTATGACGATGGTCATTGTGACTCATGAAATGGATTTTGCTAAAGAAGTTTCAAATCGCATTATCTTTATGGACCAAGGTGTGATTGCTGAAAGTGGAACACCAAACGAACTTTTTAAAAATCCAAAAGAAGAGAGAACGAAAGCATTCTTAAAAAGATATGCACATGAAAGATTAATCTAATCATGTGCTTTTCTTTTTATAACTTATTGTCACTGGTAGCGCTTGTATGATATAATACTTTTAAAGATGGGAGCGTTGATATATATGGAGAAAGACCTATTAGAGTTAGGGCGTCAGCATCTAAGAAATGTGACCAAAGAATGCGAAGAAAAGCAAATCGAAGAAGCTGAAAAGAGATTCGCATGGCAATATACTTATGATGCAGTGGGCATGGCAGGCCACAATAGAGTTTCATATGATGATGTAATTCGTCTATCAGAAACTAAAGCTCTACTCGGATACAGCGAACGGGAACAAAAAGAAATATTAAATCATTTAAAAGCATTTGATTATGTCAAAAAATTGGCACAATCAAACGAGAAGTTTAACGAAGAAATGCTCAAGGATATCCATGAGATCCTTGTCGAAGGCATTTTCCAAGGTGGCGTTTACAGAAACGTTAACATTAATATTTTTGGTGCCAGTCACCAACCACCAGACTATGTCAAAGTCTATGATCGCATGAATAAATTCTTTAAGAATATGGAAACATTTGAAGGAAGTTCAATTGAAAAAGCGGCATACGCCCATGCAAGTGTTGCTAAGATTCATCCATTTGTCGATGCTAACGGTAGACTTGCAAAACTTGTCTTAAATTACTTTCTAATGAAGGGTGATTATCTACCCATCTCGATTCCATTAGAACTAAGAGAAAATTATATTGAAAAGTTAGAAATCTTTAAAACAGAAAAGGATTTGAATCCTTTAGCACAATTCTTTAAAGACATTTTAACAAAACGATATGAAGCGATATTAAAAGATTTAGATTTGTAAAGAGTGCCTAGCACTCTTTTTTATTTATAACAAGCAAACAGTTTAAAAATATGATAAAATATGATAGGTGATGAAAATGTCTTTAAACATAGGTTCAGTAAATAAACTTAAAGTACTTCGTAAAACAGATATTGGTTATATGCTTGACTCAGATGAGGGTGAAGTTTTTTTACATTTTAATGAAAGTAATCATTTAGAATTAAAACCAAATGACTTAGTTGAAGCATTTTTATATTTTGACCAAAAAGGTCGTTTAGCAGCAACACTTAAAACACCTTATATCACAAAAGAATCTCCAGGATTTTTAGTAGCAACCGATGTTCATCCTGGTCTTGGTGTGTTTTTTCATATGGGAATTAATAAAGATTTATTACTCTCAATTGATGATCTACCCCTTGATTATTCCACATGGCCAATCAAAGGTGACAAACTCTTTTTATCTTTAAAAGTTAAAGGTAAATTGGTTGCTAAAATCGTTTCAAAAGAAGAATTAAAAACTGAATTTAAAGATGATTTAAAACCCAAAGACAAAGTGAAAGCTTATGTTCAAAAAATAGGTCGAGAAGGCATTAACTTACTAACTGAAGATCTAATATGGATATTTGTGCATCAATCCATGGTAAGAGATGACTTAAGACTTGGTGAAGAAGTCGAAGTCGTGATCACCTATTTGTCTGATAAAGGCTATACGGGTTCACTAACCCCTCAAAAGGAAGTCTTATTATTTGAGGATGCGAATATGATTTTGTCTTATTTAGTAAGAAAAGGGGAACTTCCTTTAACATCGGATAGTAGCCCTGAAGCAATTAAAGAAATTTTCCCATTATCTAAGAAAGCATTCAAACGTGCCATTGGGCATTTATATAAAGAAAGAAAGATTGATTTTGTCGATGGCAAAACAGTCTTGGTGAAATAAATGGACGAAAAATATAGAGATGAAGATCCTTTTAAGAAATATGACAATCTTTTTGATGAACAAGATGAAAAGTATTATCCAACACCAAAGAAGAAACGTAAAGAAAGAGATCCAATGTTTTATGGGTTTACTCGACCTAAAAGTAGTACAGAAGGTAACAAGAAAATCCCATTTTGGATGATTTTTATCGTGTTAGGGATTATCACAAATATTGTTGAATATAAATTTCTCACCCACATGACAATTGTGGGATGGATATTTACAGTTTTAATTATTATGGGCATCGTGAAAGCGATTAGAAAATAAGGAGTTTTATGCATGAGTACAAATAAAAAAATGGTAGAAAGTATTACCTCAAGAGATCATGATTTTGCACAGTGGTACACTGATCTCTGTTTAAAAGCAGAACTAATGGATTATA
>JBAYCS010000069.1:0-4949 GCA_041668625.1 Acholeplasmataceae bacterium
GCTTACATACACTTGTATTTTAATACAAAAGCGCTTAAAAAACAACCAAAGAAAGCGCTTTTAAAAATTAATATAATGATGGTATAATGAGAATAGGTGAGAGCATGAGAGAAATTAAAACAAAAGAAATTACACAAGTCATTAAAGATCTTGCATTAGATGCCAATTGTAACATTGGTAAGTCTTTTATTGACAGGCTTAGAGAAGCACTTCAAAAAGAAAAATCACAAATTGGACAAAACGTCATTGGTCAAATTATTGAGAATGATGAAATCGCATTAAATGATCATGAACCGATGTGTCAAGATACAGGTTTAGTGGTTGTTTTTGTTGAAATGGGTTATGAGGTTCATCTTGATGGAGACCTTTATGAAGCGATAAACCAAGGTGTTAGAGAGGCTTATGATGAAGGACTATTTAGAAAGTCAGTTGTCAAGCACCCTCTAGATCGAATAAATACAGGTGATAACACACCAGCAATTATTCACGTAAAATTGGTACCTGGTGACAACATGAAATTTACACTTGCCCCCAAAGGTGGTGGCAGTGAAAACATGAGTCTGGTCAAAATGTTAACACCAGCTGAAGGACTTGAAGGTATAAAGAAACTCGTGTTGCACACGATTTTTTATGCTGGAGGCAAACCTTGTCCACCACTCATTGTAGGTATTGGATTAGGTGGGAATTTAGAAAAATCTGCACTAATCGCAAAAGAAGCGATCATGCGGGAATTAGATGAAGTGAATCCAGACCCTATATTAGCGAAACTTGAACAAGAATTATTAGACGAAATTAATGAACTTGGTGTAGGTCCGATGGGATTTGGTGGATCAACGACAGCACTAGCTGTAAAGATTGCTTCATATCCTTGCCATATTGCATCACTACCGGTTGCAATCAATTTACAGTGCCATGCATCACGTCATAAATCGAGGGTTTTATAATGGAAATCAAAATTCAAACGCCTTTTACGGCTGATAAAATAAAGAATTTACATGCAGGTGATCTAGTCTTAATCTCAGGAACTATTTATACAGGAAGAGATGCTGCACATAAAAGACTTGTGTCCCTTTTAGATGAAAACAAACCACTTCCTATTGATTTTAACAATCAAGTCATTTATTATACAGGTCCAACACCTGCCAAAGATGGAAGACCGATTGGATCTTGTGGTCCCACTTCGAGTTACCGGATGGATCCATTTGCAGATAAGCTCATGGGAATTGGATTAAAGGTGATGATTGGTAAAGGCGACCGAAGTGAATCATTTATTGAAGATATGCTTTTTCATAAAGGTATTTATATGCAAACCGTTGGAGGTGCTGGTGCACTACTTTCTAGACGAGTTAAAAAAAGTAAGGTTGTTGCTTTTCATGATTTAGGACCGGAAGCTATTTATGAACTCGAAGTGGAAGATTTTCCAGTCATTGTTACTTATGATATTTTTGGTGGAAACTTGATTCATGATGAGGTTAAGAAATATCAATCCATCGATAAAATAAACTTTGAATAAGAAGGCGTAATCCTATGAAAATTGGTATGTGGCTATTAAAGATTCTAATTTCGATTTTATTAGTTGCGGGGCTTTTTTTAGGCATTTTAACCGTGTTTGAGTACCGACCAGATGGTGCGGAGGAAGTAACAATTGAACATGTTCAAATTAAAGAAGTTAAACTTGATGAATCATTTAAAGTGATGACTTTTAATATTGGCTATGCTGGTCTTGGTGCAGCTGAAGATTTTGTCATGGATGGTGGAACAAAAGGAAGACCAGACAGTAAAGATGTTGTTTTAGATTATTTATCAGGCATCCAAGAAATTATTAGTGAAAATGTCGCTGATATTTATATGTTTCAAGAAGTTGATTTAAACTCAAGAAGAAGTTATAAAATTAATCAAGCTGAAGTTATTTTAGAGACATTAGGTAGCAGTTATAGTCAGCAATTTGCCTACAATTTTAAATCTTTATTTGTACCATTTCCAGTCTCATTCACAGATTATATCGGGTATGTTGAAAGTGGGATTGCGACTTATTCAACTTATCGAGTAGACCATAGTGAAAGAATTCAATTTCCAGGATCTTTTTCATGGCCACTTCGTATTGCTAATCTTAAACGTGCCATGATGGTTTCCATACTCCCCATTGAAGGATCATCTAAGTCATTAATTGTAGTGAATCTTCATATGTCAGCATATGATGGTGATGGATCATTAAGAGCACAAGAAATGGCCTTTTTAAAAACTTTTATGGAAGAACAAACAGCGTTAGGAAATTATGTCATCATTGGTGGTGACTTCAACCAAACATTCCCTGAGGCTGATGGTATTTACGAAGTTCCAGAAGAATATTATGTTGCTTATCCAATGGAGGATGATTGGTTACCAAATGGATATCAATATCAAGTTGATGTTACACTTCCAAGTTGCAGACTTTTAAATCAACCTTATGATCCAAGTGATGATAAAACACAATATTATATTATTGATGGATTTATTATTTCAAATAATATTATGGTTGAGTTTTCTGCAGAAACGCTTGATTATGATTTTGCATTTTCTGATCATAATCCTGTTGTATTAACGATTAAACTCATACCTTAGGAGTAAATATGAATCAAGAATTGCTCAAAAGAATGCAAGAAGAAGTATTTAGTGAAACACAATCACTTATTGATGAGTTTGGACCAAGACTTGCTGGCACAGAAAGTGATTTAGAAGCTTCTGATAAACTTTATGACATGATGTCAAAAACATTTGATGAAGCTCATCAAGAGTCATTTTATGTGTATAAAAATGCATTTTTAGGATGGATAAGAATTCTTGTTGCTAGTTACTTATTAGCAGTTATTTTCATTTGGCTTAAGTTATATATGATATCATTTAGTATTCTACTCATTAGTTTATTAGTTTTAATTATTCAATTCTTCTTATATCTTCCACTTTTGGATAAATTATACCCTAAAAAAGAAGCTAAAAATGTATACGGAATCATTGAGCCAAAAGGTGAAGTAGAAAAACAAATTATTATTTCAGGACATCATGATAGTGCCAAAATCTTTAATTTCTTTATCCATCAACCTAAACTATATAATTTTAGAACAACAGGTTCGATTGTCATTGTGATTATGGCACTTATTTCAAGTATATTTCTTGCCATATTTAGAAACCAAGTTTGGCTTTATCAAGGTGTCTCAGTCAGCTTATCCATCCTCTTTTTGTTGGTCGGCCAAATGTGGTTTTTTGCATCTAAAAAAGGTTCTCCTGGCGCTGGAGATAATTTAGTGGCTGTCTTTAATGCAATTGCTATTGGTAAATACTTTAAAGAAAATCCTTTAAGTCATACAAGACTGATTATTGCGAGTTTCGATGCTGAAGAAGAGGGTTTAAGAGGTGCTAGAGATTTTGCTAAAAAGCATTTTCATGAACTAAAAAAAATACCGACTATTTTACTTAATCAAGACTGTTTATATGATGAAGCTGAGCTTTTCTTACTAACTTCTGATTTAAATGATTTTGTAGATTTAGACATAGATTTAGCGAAAGAAGTTGCACATACTGCAAAACATTTAGGTATTCATTTACCACTTAAACCACTTGCATTTTTAACGGGTGGGACAGATGCTGCTGAACTTCAAAAGATTGGGGTTCCATCTTTATCAATCATTGGTATGCAATGGTCAAATTCGAATCGTAATTTGTCTTATCACACGCCACAAGATAAGCTAGATAAAGTGAGTCCTGAAGTGATTAAAGATGTTTTAAATATTTTTATGACTTATATTCAAAATAATGATCAAAACATGATGATAAAAGAAGAGAATAATGACGATGAAAGAAATTAAAATTGGTTCTAAAAAAGTGTATGAACATAAGTTTTTAAGTATTGAAGAAGATTTAGTTAAACTTCCTAATGACGCATCATCGACACGTGTGATTTTAAGACATCCTGGTGGAGCAGCGATATTACCTATTACAAAAGATGGACATATCTTATTGATTAAGCAATTTCGGTATCCGATTAATCAAGAGCTGATTGAAATCCCTGCTGGAAAACTCGATATTGGCGAGACTTCTTTAACATGTGCAATTAGGGAACTTGAAGAAGAAACTGCGTATGTTTCACATCAAATTGAACACTTAATGTCAATTCATCCATGTGTGGGATACAGCGATGAAATGATTGATTTATTTATCGCTTATGATTGTGAAAAGATTAAAGAGCCAAAATCAATGGATGAAGATGAGTTTATTGAAGTTGGAGCATATTCAATTTCAGAAATTGAAGATATGCTAGATAAACAAGAGATAACAGACGGTAAAACATTGATTGCATTAGAACATTATTTACGAAAAATATTCGTCAATAGACGATAAAAATAAGGAGAGTTAAGTCAATATGGAAATGATGACAGCCTTTATAAAGGAAACAAGGGGTCCTGGATTCAAGATGGTAAAAAAGCCGATTCCAAGTGATATTGGACCGGATGAAGTTTTAGTAAAAGTACTTGCTACTTCAATTTGTGGAACAGATGTCCACATTTATAAGTGGGATCGTTGGAGTCAAGGAAGAATTAAACCGCCTTTGACGGTTGGCCATGAATTCAGCGGTAAAGTGATTAAGATTGGTTCAAATGTGACCAACATAAAACTAGATGATATCGTATCTGCAGAAACACATATCGTCTGTGGGACATGCGAATTTTGTCAAAGAGGCGAATATCATATTTGCGAAAACACGAAGATTATTGGTGTTGATACGGATGGTTGTTTTGCAGAATATGCAAAAATGCCAGCTTACAATCTCATAGTCAATCATTCGGCTGTAGACCCTAAGTACTTGTCTGTTCAAGAACCATTAGGTAATGCAATGCATACGATGATGCATTTTGAGATTAAAGATAAAACGGTTGCTGTGGTTGGATGTGGACCCATTGGTTTAATGGGTGTCA
>JBAYCS010000070.1:0-4942 GCA_041668625.1 Acholeplasmataceae bacterium
TATAATCGATTTAGATGACTCTATATTGAGTATCATAACTATTCATCCAGAAGCTAAAGATATACTTTTTGACATTGGATTCAAGGATATTATTAAGCCAGGGATGCTTCAAACTGTTGGAAGAATCATGACCTTAAGAAAAGGATCTATCATGAAATCCATCGACTTAGATATCATTATCAAAGCCTTTAAAGATAAAGGTTATACCATAAAGGAGTAAACAAATGAGTGAATTTATTAATAACACGGAACATCGTCAACAATTACTTAAAAAAATTATTAAAGGATTACACGATGGTCAAGATTTAGAAGCTGCAAAAATTGAATTTAGAAAACATTTTAATGAAGTATCAACGGCTGAAATTTCTATGATGGAACAAGCGTTAATCAAAGAAGGTATGGCAGTTGAAGAAGTTCAAAATCTTTGTGATGTCCATGCTGCTGTGTTTGATGGCTCAATTTCTGATATCCATCCAACAAAAGATCATACAAAAATCAAAGGTCATCCAGTTCAAGTTTTCTTAGAAGAAAATCAACATATTGAAAAACTTATCCAAGATGAAATTGAGCCTTATTTAGATCAAACAGGTAAAACAGCTGAACTTATGCTTAGAATCGGATTTGAAAGATTATCAGAAATTCATAAACATTATGCAAGAAAAGAGTACCTCTTCTTTCCTCACTTAGAGAAAAAAGGCATTGATGCACCACCTAAAGTTATGTGGGCAAAAGACGATGAAACACGTGCTGAAATTAAAGCTGTCTTAGGTGAACTTTCAAAAATTCATCACGATGAAGTTAAGACGAAGGACATGATGAAGCAAGCAATTCATAATGTTAGAGAAATGATTTTCAAAGAAGACAACATCTTAATTCCTTTATTATTGGAAGAACTCTCATTTTTTGATTGGGTGATGATTGATAGTGCAACTGAAGAAATTGGTTACTTTATAAAACCTCCTAAATATAAATGGACAGATAGGGTAAACACTGAAAGTGATATAGAAGAAAAACCTATCAAAGAAATGATTACAGGTGAAATACCTTTTGACGCTGGTTCTCTATCCCCCGAAGTCTTAAACGCCATGTTGAACACATTACCACTCGATATGACTTTTGTTGATCATGAAGGCCATGTGAAATATTTTACACAAGGAAAAGAACGTATTTTTGATCGCCCAATAACAATCATCGGACGTCATGTATCGATGTGTCATCCACCAGCAAGTGTTCATGTCGTTGAGGATATCGTTGAAAGTTTTAGATCAGGTAAAAAAGATAATGAGGATTTCTGGATTCGTATGAAAGACTTGTTTGTCTATATTAGATATTTTGCAGTAAGAAGTAAAACAGGTGAGTACTTAGGCACTTTAGAAGTCACACAAAACATTAAACCTATCACTGAGCTCGAAGGCGAAAAACGCCTAGTATCAAAGGATTAATGAAGACGATTTACTTAATTCTTGGACACTTCTTCTTAGTTCTTGGTGTAATTGGGATCATTTTACCCGTATTACCAACCACTCCTTTTCTTCTTTTGACTGCCTATTTCTTTACCAAAGGATCTAAAAAATTCCAAAATTGGTTTGAACAAACAAAAGTTTATCAAAACCACTTGGAACCATTCATCCGGACAAGATCAATAACAAAAAAACAAAAATGGACATTAATGATTTTCGTTGATACTCTCTTAATTATCTCCATTTTTCTTTTATCAAATCTTTATATTAGAATCTTTATTATACTTGTCATTATTTTAAAACATTTGTATTTCCATACTCAAATTAAAACGACATCGAAATGATGTCGTTTTTTATGTTTCTAACATATATTTTTTAAAAGATTGAATGTCTCTTTCATCTAGTTCTAGAAAATCATTAAAGTATTGATCCATCGTTTCATATTTATCAAGTATAGCCTTGTAAAAAGCTTTTATATAACACTCCTTGACTCCACTCAATGGCTTTATCTTTTGAATAATTTCTTCGGATAATCCATCAATTCTTTGACTTTCCATCGCTTCAATCAGTATCCTTTGATCAATAATTACATATTCTTGATAAATTGATTCTTGATCAAAATCTAACAAGCTCATTAAAAGTGCACCAACGATTCCTGTTCGATCTTTACCAGCAGAACAATGAAATAAAAATGGTTTTCTTTCACGAATTATTTGTTGGAAAAGTGGTTTTAGAACAGGTGAAAATGCGAGATAGTCCCTATATAAAGACACCATAAATTCATCAACATCTGAATTTGCAAGGTTCATGAGAAATTCTTTATCCATTCTTTTTCTTGATGTTGACTGACTGACATTAAACCCGTAAATCTTCAAGGCAGGGTGATTAATTTGAGATTCTTGTTCGTATAAAGACCTTAAATCATAGATAGATTTAATTCCAAGATGAATCAGTTTATCCATATCTTCTTTTGTTGCTTTTGATAACTCCCCACTTCGAAATATCTTATCTTTTTTGATTGCGTAACCATCTCTGTTTTTTAGGCCACTTGCTAATTCTCGAAAGTTTTTAATTTTATCCATGATTCCTCCAATAAACTAAAAGCCCCACCTGGAGCTTTATATCATCTATTTAAACCCACGAAACAATTAAACTTATGTGGCCAATTATCTCAATATCTAAAACATTTGAACACACGATAAAGTGGTCACCCTTTTTGATATCATACCCATTGATTTGTCCTTCTCCATCAATCACACTCATCAATTTATAATGATCATTTTTGGATTCATATAGGCCATTAATTTCCCATTTCTCTACAGTAAAATAAGAGTTACTTATAAAACTTGTAATCTTAGAATTCATTAATGTTAAAACTTTTGGATAAACCGTTGCATCTATATGAGGAATCATTGAGACTTCGATGGATTTATCGATATGTAATTCTCTTTGTTGTCCCTTATCATCAATTCTATGATAGTCAAATAAACGGTAAGTTGTGTCAGATGACTGTTGAGTCTCTAAGATCATTAACCCTTTACCTAACGCATGAATGGTTCCAGATGGTACATAGATGAAATCACCTTTTTTCACATTTTTTTTAATCAGTAATTCGTCCCATCGATCTTGTTCAATCATCGACTTAAACATCTCTTTTGTCTTTGCATGATGTCCATAGATGATAAATGAATCTTGATCTGCATCTAAAACATACCAGCATTCAGTCTTACCTAAATCATGTTCATTTTTTAGTGCATATTCATCGTTCGGATGAACCTGAACCGATAAATCATCATTTGCATCGAGTATTTTTGTCAGTAATGGGAACTGATCGTTTTTAATATGATTGAATAATTGCTTATTTTCTCTAAATACTTGTCCTAAAGTCATATTTATAAAGCGTCCATTTTTAATCATAGACTGACCATTTGGATGTGCAGAAATTGCCCAGCATTCACCGGTTTTATCAAAAGGTAATGCATAGCCAAATTGATTTAATTTTTGACCACCCCAAATACGCATCTTAAATGTGGGTTGTAAAAATAATATATCTGACATAAGGGCTCCTTTTATAAATACTTTTTTAGTTCTGTTGTTATAATCTCATAACCATTTTGATTGATGTGTAATCCTTCTACTGAATACTCTTTTTTCAAATGACCTTCTTCATCTTTAAGCATATCAAATAAATTAATATATTGAACACCAGATATGGATTGATAAAGTGAATTTAGCTTTTGAATGTTAGCGTTATTTCTTGTTCCAACACTTGTAGGATCCAATTTAGGATTGACAGGATATACCGATATCAATATAATTTTCGTCTCTGTTAATCGTTCTTGGATAGTATTAATAATTATTTTCATCCGTTCAAAAACATCCACTGGATGAGCATTTAAGACACCAAAATCATTGGTACCCATCAGTAATACCACTGTTTTTGGTTCAAGCTCAAATATGGATTCATCAAGTCTTTTTAGTAATCCTTCAGTTGTATCTCCACCAATTCCACGATTATATACATGAAATTCAGGATAGTACTCATAAACATTATAGTCTTGTGTAATCGAATCTCCTACAAAAACAATACCACCTTTTTTAACAAAACTATTTTGTTTTTTAAATCCAGCAACTTTTGCGTCAAATCCACTTTTAAAAAGCAGGCTTAAAAGCCAGTCAACACCGGCTTTTTTACCATATTTATAAACGTAGTAACACGAAATTGGAATGATTAAAATCAAAATTACGATCGCAATGTATTCCATAATTATCGCACGTGAGCTTTGATAATCATGCATTGATCATCTAAGCATCTCATTCTAAATTTTTCAATCGTTGCAGGAATAATAAAAGTCTCTGCATAATTGATTTCGTAAGGTTCAAAAGATCCATCAAGAGATTCAATTACTGCTTTTTTACCATCAACGAGATTTGCCATGTTAACTGATCCTCTCGTTTCAATATCAATTGAATCCGTAAATGTGAATCGTCTTGTTTCTAAGAATTCACGAGGATGTAGTCCTGTAATTTCTTCATGCTCGTTCACTTTCTTGATATGATTAATGAGTTCACGTTCAACATATGATGTCGTTCGATCATATTGTAATGCCTTAAATCCATGTTCCAAGTGAACGGGTCTAGGTCTTCCATCTAAACCTAATCTTCCCCAGTCCCACAATTTAAACGTAAAAATATAGGAAGATGCGCTAATTTCCAATACCATCGTATTTCTTCCCGAACAATGAATGGTACCGGCAGGAATTAAGAAATGATCGTGTTTTTTGGCTTTAAAAATATTTACATATTTTTCAGCTGGAAAATCAAAATCGCCAAGTTCTGACTTTTTCAAATCTTTAATAAAATTTTCTTTATCTAGGTTTTCTTTAAATCCTAAGTAAACATCACCATCTTCTTTTGCATCCAAAATATAATAGGATTCGTCTTGCGTAAAAGGCATGCCAAATTTATCATAAATATATTCA
>JBAYCS010000071.1:0-4916 GCA_041668625.1 Acholeplasmataceae bacterium
CCCTTATCTGCTAAATATTTAGAGACAGTTAATCCAATTCCCGATGAAGCACCCGTTACAATAATAACTTTTTCCATTACTCATTAAACCCTTCTAAACTAGCAAGTACTTCACTAATTCGTTCGATGGCTTGATCAATTTGTTCTTTTGTATGTGTTGCCGTATAACTCGTACGGATTAAACATTCACCAATAGGAGTTGCTGGTGGAATCACCGGATTAACATAAACACCTTGTTCAAACAATTTATTGCATGCAATCATCGTACGCATTGGCATAAATGTATATATAGGAATAATTGGCGTTTTAGAATCTCTAATTTTCAATCCTTTAGCTTTTAATCCTTGACGCATATATTCTGAAATATCATGAAGAGCTTTTACACGTTCTGGTTCGCGCTTTAAAATTCTTAAAGCTTGAAGAGCTGCTGCGGTGTTCGCAGCTGGTATAGCTGCAGAAAAAATATAAGGTCTTGAATTATGACGAATAAAATCAACGACTTCATGACTTGCAGCAACATAACCGCCTAAACTTGCAAGCGATTTTGAAAATGTTCCCATGATAATATCCACTTCATTTTCTAATCCAAAATGTTCAGCAGTTCCGCGCCCATAAGCACCCATCACACCTAAACCGTGTGCATCATCAACCATGACTCGTGCTTCATATTTTTTAGCTAGCTTAATGATTTCAGGAAGTTTTGCAATTTCGCCACTCATTGAAAAGACACCATCAGTTATGATGAGTTTTCCTTTATTTTCAGGAGCTTTTGCAAGCTTCTCTTCCAAATCCTTCATATCTGAGTGTTCAAAACGGATGACTTCTGCATAACTTAAACGTGTACCATCATAAATCGATGCGTGGTTTTCTTTATCAGAAAATATAATGTCATTTCTTCCAGCAATCGCCGAAATAATACCTAAATTACTTTGAAACCCCGTACTAAAAATAGTACAATCTTCTTTATGCAAAAACTCAGCAAGCTCAACTTCAAATTCTTTATGTAAGTTTAGTGTACCGTTTAAAAACCGGGATCCTGAAACCCCAGTACCATACTTAAGTGTTGCATCAACCGCAGCTTGAATGACTTCAGGATGTGAAGTTAGTCCTAAATAGTTATTAGAACCTATCATGATCACTTCTTTGCCTTCCATATGAACGACTGTATCTTGCTTACTAGTTAGTTCGTGGAAGTAAGGATAGTACCCTGCTGCTTTAGCTTTATTTGCTGTATCATACGCATATATTTTTTTAAATAAATCCATCATTATTCCTCATTTCAAAAAGACCTAAATCTATTATAATACACAACATGCATTTTTGCTATCAAAAGAACAAATTCGGTTGACTTCATAAAAAAAGGATATGTGATATCCTTTATTTATTATGATGTAATAGTTGAAATTCAAAAGCTATTTTTGATGCAATCCTCGCATTATTATATACCAATTCGAGGTTTGCTTTTAAACTATCCCCCTGTGTTAATTCTTTAATTTTAGCAAGTAAATATGGTGTTGTTTCTTTCCCGTGAATTCCCAGTGATTTCGCCTCTTGAAGCGCTTTATCAATGCTATTTTCAATTTCAATTCGGTCCATTGAGTATGCGAGTGGAATCGGATTAGCAATCAGTACTCCACCCTTTAAACCAATACTCCATTTTGCATTCATTAAAGATGCAATCTCACTAGCATCATTCATTAAGTAATCTAAATCTAACCCACTATCTCTTGTGTAAAATGCTGGCAATTCTTTCGTTTGATATCCTAAAACTTCTACACCTTTAGTTTCTAAATATTCAAGTGTTAGTTTTAAATCTAAAATTGCTTTTGCTCCCGCACAAACAACAGCGACATCAATCTCTGCTAATTCTTCTAAATCTCTCGATATATCAAATGTCGTTTCTGCTTCTCTATGTACACCACCAATACCTCCAGTTGCAAATACCTTGATACCTGCCATATTGGCTGCAAGCATTGTTGCTGAAACAGTGGTTGCTCCATCTTTCTTTTGTGATAAAACATAACCAAAATCGCGTTTACTCACCTTTATAACATGCTTTGCATGTGCTAAATACTCGATTTCATCTTCACTTAATCCAACTTTGATAACACCCTTTATAATTGCGATAGTCGCTGGTATTACACCTTCGCTACGAATGATTGATTCAACGTTTTTAGCCATCTTGACATTTTCTGGATAAGGCATGCCATGCGTAATAATCGTAGACTCTAATGCAACAACTGGCTTATGGTTCAAGAGAGCTTCTTTAACTTCAGGATGAATCTCTATATATTGATTCATAAGTGGTCCTCCATGATTTTTAGTAGATTTAACTTATTCATGTCTTTTGATACAGCATCCTCACTCTGAACATTAATGGCTGCAGCTGCTAAACCTGTTTTCAAAGGCTCTAAACCATGCATTTTCGCATAGATTACACCCGCAAAAAATGCATCGCCAGCACCAGTTGTATTTTTAATGTGCGTATCAAATGGCTTTTTGAACTCTTTAATATCTTTTGATTGATAATAAGCGCCTTCACTACCTAAAGTAATAATCACTTCTTTAACACCTTGATTGATAAAGTAATCCCCTAAATCTTCAACACAAATCTTTTCATCTACCTTTAGACCAGAAAGTTCTTCAGCTTCCATTAAGTTCATTTTAAGCAAATGTACATAACTTAAGTTCTTTTTTATCCGAATCGCTTTTTGACTTGAGATGGTATCGACATAAACAGGAACTTTTGCGGTATGTAATATATAACTTAACGTTTCTTCAGACACATTGGTATCAATGACAATTATATCGGCAGGTGAAATAAAAACATCTCTTGATGCTAGTGTTCCTTTATCCATCTTTTCAATTTCGTCCATTAATGCAACACTAACTAAATCTTCACCCTTTTCACTAATTACTGAGATATAAAGTGGTGTTTCTGAAACTTCGATATAATTGATACACATGCCTAAATCTCGAGCATTCTCATAAATTTCTTGACCCCAAAGATCTTTTCCAAGTGCTGTAATTAGTGTGGTATCTACACTAAGTCTCACTAAATTTTCAGCTATATTTCGTCCAACACCACCAAAAGCCCTTTTCATATATCCAGGGTTAGAATCATGAAGCTTCATTTTTTGATGAGGGTATAAAAATAAATCAATGACAGAACCACCGATTACAACGACTTTCTTCATCTTGTTCACCTTCTTATCTCTATTTTAACATAAAAAAAACCGCTATCTCTTTTAGATAACGGTTCTTAATTTAAAATTCTAATTCTTCCTCTTCAGTATAAGTATTGCCACGATCATAATTAAACGATGCTTCTCTTAAAATACCTGTACCTGCTGGGATAAGTCCACCAATGATGACATTTTCTTTAAGTCCGTGGAGTTCATCTGTTTTACCCTTAATTGCTGCATCTGTTAAGATACGTGTTGTTTCCTGGAAGGATGCTGCAGATAAGAATGAATCACTACGTAATGAGGCTCTTGTGATACCTAGTAATATTGGTCTACCAACTGCTGGACGTTTGAATTCACTAAATGCTTTTTTATTTGCACGTTTGAATTCAGAAACAGAAACTTCAGTACCTGGTAACAATTCTGTATCGCCTTCAGTAACGATAGAAATACGACGCAACATTTGACGAATGATTAATTCGATATGTTTATCACTAATTTCTACCCCTTGGGCACGATATACCTTTTGAACTTCTTCTAAGATGTACATTTCTGCAGCTTCTGCAGAAACAACTCTTAAGAGTTCTTTTGGACTAATTGAACCTGGTGTAAGTCTTTGACCTGCTTTGACAGGAGATCCTTTTCTAACGAAGGCTTCAACGTTTGGATCAACAGTATATTTATACTCTTTATCTTGGGCATCAACAACTGTAATGATTGAAATACCACCACGTTGACGATCAATTGATTTAACTTTACCATCGACTTCACTAATGACCGCTTTCCCTTTAGGATTACGAGCTTCGAAAAGTTCTTGAATACGTGGAAGACCTTGAGTGATATCAGATGCTGAGGCAACCCCACCAGTATGGAAGGTTCTCATGGTTAACTGTGTACCAGGTTCACCAATCGATTGTGCTGCAACAACACCAACTGCTTCACCAACTTCAACTCTTGTATTTGTGGCTAAGTTTCTACCATAACATTTCGCACATACGCCATTTTCAGAATTACATGTTAAGTTACTACGAATTTCAACACTCTTAATTTCAGAGTTAATAATTTGTTGACCAAGTTCTTCAGTAATAAGTTCATTGCGGTGAACTAAGATTGCTTTTGTTTTTGGATGAATCACATCTTTACTTGCATAACGGCCGACAATACGATCATATAATGGCACAATTTCTTTCGTATCATCCATGACTGATGCCATGACAACACCTTTTTCTGTATCACAATCTTCATCAACAACAATGACATCTTGGCTGACGTCAACTAAACGACGTGTTAAGTAACCTGATTCTGCAGTTTTTAACGCTGTATCTGTGGATCCTTTACGGGCACCATGCGTTGAAATAAAGAATTCAGAAACGGTTAGACCTTCTCTAAATGACGCTTGTACTGGAACTTCAATAGTTTCACCCTTAGGATTACTCATGAGTCCACGCATACCTGCAAGCTGAGCAAAGTTTGATGCATTACCACGGGCACCAGAATCTGACATCATATAAATGTTGTTATCTTTATCAAATTCTTCCATTAAGCCTTTTTGGATATCATCTCTTGCTTCACGCCATTGTTTAATAACAAGTTCACGACGTTCACTATCGGTTAACATACCATCTTCATACCATGATGTGATTTCTTCAATGTTTTGGTTAGTTAATTCAATACGTTCAGCTTTTTTAGAGTACACATTAATATCAGCAAACGATACAGTAATACCGGCTAC
>JBAYCS010000072.1:0-4897 GCA_041668625.1 Acholeplasmataceae bacterium
AGAAGAAATTGATTTAATTTTAAATGTCATCGATGCAACCTCTATTGAGCGAAGCTTATATTTATCGACGCAACTTCTTGAACTTAAAATACCAATGCTCATTGCATTAAATATGACAGATTTACTTGAAAATAGAGGTATTAAAATCGATCTTGATTTGTTGATGGATCGATTAGATACAACGATATTACCCATTTCAGCAACTAAGAAAACAAATGTCTTTAATCTTATTCAAACAATTAAGAAACAAGATTATCGAAAGAACAACTATACCCATTTCTATGATCATATCATGGAAAAGACGGTTGAATCGATTGAAGCAGAAATCAATTTAAAACATCAACGATTTGTTACGATGAAAATGATTGAAGGCGATTTAAGTTATGATCATTACATAACAGAATCGATTTCTGAAAAAATACAAAATTTAAGAAAGAATTATCAAAGAGATTTAGAACAAGTTATTGCTGATGAAAGATATCGTTATATCGAATATATTCGTGATGAAGCAATCGATTCTAAATTAGAAAAAATGACGTGGACAGATAAGATTGATAATGTTTTATTAAATCGATATTTAGCCATACCTATTTTTGTTGTGATTATGTTTCTCATTTATTATTTTGCTGCAGGACCTGTAGGTGGATTTACAGTTGATTTTGTTAGTGGATTCATGGAAACTCTTAAAGTATGGACTCATGAAACTTTAATTTCTCTTAATGCATCGACATGGTCAGCCAGTCTTGTTACAGATGGTATCTTAGCGGGTGTTGGGGCGATTTTAAGCTTTTTACCCCAGCTCATTATTCTATTTTTCTTAATCTCACTTTTAGAAACGACGGGATATATGGCTAGAATTGCATTTTTCTTAGACCGTATCTTTCAAAAAATGGGTTTATCAGGTAAATCTTTAATCCCGTTTATTATTGGAAGTGGATGCAGTGTACCTGCTATCATGTCAGCAAGAACGATTCCAAATGAGACTGAAAAAAAGATGACCATTATGTTAACGCCATTTATCCCTTGTTCGGCAAAATTACCAATTATAACTTTATTTGCTGGTTATTTTTTTGAAGAATATGCTGGACTTGTTTCAGCATCACTCTATTTTTTAGCCATCATGATAATTATGGTTTCAGCTTTGATTTTAAAAAGGATTTTTGTAAAAGGGAAACCTTCCACATTTATCTTAGAACTACCACATTATAAAGTCCCACATATGCGATTTATTATTCGTGATGTATATGAAAAGGTGAAAGAGTTTATTTCTCATGCTGGATCCGTGATTTTATTTGCATCACTGGTTATTTGGATTTTAATTAGTTTTTCATGGTCATTTAAATATGGCATTCATCCAGATCAAAGTATTTTAGCATCGGTTGGTAAAATTTTATCTTATATCTTTTATCCGATGTTAGGAACGTTAAATTGGGGAACTTCAGTTTCTGCCATCCAAGGATTAATTGCAAAAGAACAAGTGGTTGCTTCGATGGCAATCATTGCGGGATTATCTGATACAAATACAGATGGATTACTTATATTTGGAAGTCAGGCATTTGCCTTCTTTACAGCACCTTCTGCTTATGCATTCATGGTATTTAATTTATTTAGTGCACCTTGTTTTGGATCTATTGGTGCCATGCGTCAAGAGCTAGGAACTACAAAAAGAATGTGGACTGCTGTTTTATTTCAAACCGGTATGGCTTGGTTATTAGCAGTGATTATCTTTCAGTTGGGTTCACTTATAGGAGGTTTAGTTTCATGACTTTAACCGATGTTATTATCTTAATTGTTGTTTTAGGCATTGTTGCAATCATTATCTATAATCGAATTAAAACAAAAGATGAAAGCATATGCGCATCTTGTAGTTATGCAAAAGGTTGTAGTGATAAAATGGTAAGAAAAAAGGCTTAATAGCCTTTTTATTTAGGTTGATGAACCACAACTTGTGGTAATGGGATTTCAATGTTATTTTCATCTAATATAAATTTAATTTGTTTTCTAATCTCACGTTCAATGGCATATTGCTTTTCTTGAATTGTTTTAGCAGTCACTCTCAAATCAACACTGCTTGTATTTAAATTAGTAACACCGACCACTTGAGGTTTATCAATGATTTCTTCATAAGATGCCATAACAATGGGTAGTTTTTCATTTAATACAGCAATCGTTTTATTAATATCTGCTTTATATGAAATACCAAATTCAACTACAGCTATTGAGAAATCTTCAGTGTAGTTTATCACTGTTGTGATTTCGCCGTTTGCAACTACTTTGATGTCGCCTTTCCAATTTTTTAAACGTGTTGTTTTTAATCCAATATCAATGACTTCACCTTTGAATCCTTGGATTTCAACAACATCTCCAACATCAAAATGTCTTTCAAAAATTATAAAGATTCCGGCAATTAAGTCATTAATGAATTTTTGTGCACCAAGACCGATGACAAGTCCAGCAATACCTAATCCAGCAAGAGCAGGAGCAACATTAACACCCCATACAGATAAGATAACTAAGAATAGAACAATCCAAACTAAGTATTTGATAATACTATTTGATACTTTTGCAATCGTTTTTTTACGTTTATGCATTGGACTATTTTTTTTGCTAATATGTTTAAATGTCATTCGTGCTATTCTAAGGACAATTAATCCTACAAATAGAATAATTAAACTTGAAACTATCCGCCCCATATAGACATTTAAGTTGTCTTCAAAATTAGCATAACTTTCATTAATCATACCAATTAAGTCGTAATTCCATACACTTAAAATAGCAATCAATCCCGCAGCAAGCAAGAAGAAAGATAGGATGTAAATAATGGTAATAAACCATTTATTAAGTTGTTCTTCATAACGATTCATGAGTTTTCTTTCAATGTAAAAGACAGTGAATAAAAACCCAATAATTAAAACGGTGTAGAGTGTATTTGTCGTAACTGCACTCATGAATATTAGATTAGGCATAATAAAACTCCTTTCATTTTCTTATTCATTATAACATATAAATAAGCATTCTTTTGTCGATTTGATTTTGCATGATGTCACCTAAAATAAATTAGTATTCATATGGAGAATATTAACTTTTCGTGATACAATAAATGTGCATTTTGAAAGGTGGTAGAAGATGGAAAAGGATCATAAAGAAACACCCTTTTTCACCAAACTTTTTGAATATGCGACGAGTAACACCATATCTCATGATGTTCCTGGTCATAAACTCGGTCATATTCAAAGTGACCTTTTAGACGTTGCCGGAGAGATGCTTTATAAATTAGATGCGAATGCACCTAGAGGACTTGATAATTTAAACCGTCCTACTGGTGTTATCATGGAAGCAGCAGAACTTATGGCTGACGCATTTGGTGGCGATAAAGCCTATTTTTTAACAGGTGGAACGACGATGGGTATTTTGGCGATGATTATGTCAGTCTGTCGTGCAAAAGAGAAAATAATTCTTCCAAGAAACGTTCATAAATCTGCTATCAATGCACTTATTTTAAGTGGTGCAGTTCCGGTTTTTGTGAAACCAGCGATTGATACCGAACTTGGTATTGCTAATCATATGGCATATGAAGATGTTGAAAAAGCCATTTTAGATAATCCAGAAGCAAAAGCGGTATTTGTGATAAACCCTACTTACTTTGGTGTAACATCTGATTTGAAAGCCATAGTTGAACTAGCACATGAACGTGATATGATGGTCATTTGCGATGAAGCTCATGGATCTCATCTTCCGTTTTCGCCTGAACTTCCACAAAGTTCGATGGAAGCAGGGGCTGATATGAGTTCTTGTTCACTTCATAAAACTGTTGGATCACTCACACAAAGTTCAATTATTATCTCACAAGGATCAAGAGTTGATCATGTGAGATTAAGATCAACGATTAATATGATTCAAAGCACCTCTCCTTCGAGTTTATTACTTGCATCTTTAGATGTTGCACGTAAAACGATGGCATTAGAAGGTGAACAAACGATTCCTAAAATCATTGATATGGCAAGAAAAACGAGAGATAGAATTAATAAAATTCCTGGAATTAAAGCGATTGATGATAAATATTTTATTCAAAACGGTGCCTATGATTATGATGAAACGAAACTCATTGTCAAAGTCTCTGATTTAGGACTGACTGGATTTGATGTTTATAAAGAATTATTCGATGAACACAAAATCCAAATGGAACTCGCAGAAACTCACCTCATACTCGCTGTATTATCTATAGGAACGAGACAAGAAGACTTAGATGCATTGGTTACAGCTTTATGGGCATTATCTGATAAATATTTACCAATGAAGTTAAGACCGATTATACCAAAAGTCAAATTTAGTTATCCAGAAGCTTATACGAGACCAAGAGAAGCGTACCACGCACCCAAGAAATATGTGCCTTTGTATCAAGCTTTAGATGAGATTGCTGCTGAATCGATTATGATTTATCCACCAGGTATTCCAATTGTTATTCCTGGGGAGATTATTAGCCAAGATATACTTGATGATTTTGAGTTTTACCAAAAAAGTGGTTCTGTCATCCTCAGTGATACTGAGGGTGGATATATAAAGATTATTGATAAAGAATATTGGGATAAATGGAGCGAAATATATGAAGATGAATAAAGTTGATTTATCGTTTCAAAGTTGTAAAAGTGAGTATAAAGATGCAGATGTGGTGATCTTTAGTGTACCTATGGATGCGACAACAAGTTTCCGTCCAGGGACAAGATTTGCAGGGAATGCTATTCGTGTGGATTCCTTTGGTGTTGAGTGGTATTCACCTTACAGAGACCGGGATTTAAATGAGTTTAAGACAGCAGATATTGGAGATCTTGACCTACCCATTGGCGCAGTCGATGATGCGTTAAAAGTTATCTATAAGACGACACAAAAGATCTTAAAA
>JBAYCS010000073.1:0-4841 GCA_041668625.1 Acholeplasmataceae bacterium
GTGATTTTTGCTTCAAGAAGAGCTCTTGCCATGACGGCAAGTACACTCACCCAAATCTCATTGGCATTATGTTCCACCCAACCAGGTTTTGGATATATTTGTGTAATTTCTTCACTAGCAGAAGCGACAATTTGGCTATTGTGATCAAAGATAATTGCTCTTGTACTTGTGGTGCCTTGGTCAATTGAAAGGATATATTTTTCCATCATTTTCTCCTTAGGATTCAAGCATGTTTAATGATCTGGTTGCAATAATATCAACTTTTGTGTCTAAAATATTTTCGATGATGATCTCATTCATTTTAACACTTTTTGTCACAATCTCAGCACCGATACGGTCCATAATCTCAAACATTAATTCCTTTGGAATAGGTGAAGAAGTTTTTACTGGAAGTCTTGGCATCATCGGATTTGATGTTTTGACGGTTGTCGTAATGATTCTTGATGGATGTGTAATTTCTTCTAATCCATATTTTAAACCACGAGGGCATTGATTACCTGTGATATTCTTTTGATCATCAACATGTAAATGACATCCAACTGGACATACAATACAAATAAGTTCTTTCATGTTAAACCTCCTTTACTGCAAGTACTAAACTTGATATTCCTGTAATTTTATCTTTTGGAATTGCAATTCTTAACATTTCAGCGGGTACTAAATAGCGTGCCTTTTTCGTTTGTATAATCTCACCATCTTGCATCACATTGATGATTGCTGAAGAAATCTTTTTCGTTACTCTAAATGATAACTCGATGTGTTCTACTTCAAGTTGATTATAAGCGATGGTTTGTGGGACAACATAACGAACATTTTCATTCTTTTCAATGATTAATGTATGTTTGTTTTTATGATCGTGCATCAAATAACGAACGGCTGCTTCACCAGCTTTTTTACTCTCATTCGATACTTCATCGACTAAATCATGCACATGAAGTGAATTGCCACATGCAAATAAGCCTGGAATATTAGTTTCATAGTTTTGATCAACAACGACACTTTTAGTGATTGGATCAATTTCTAGAGTTAAAGAATCAAATAATGTGACATCTGGGATTAAACCTACTGAAAGAAGCAGTGTGTCAACTTCAAATGATTTTTCAGTATTTGGAATCACTTGGAACTTTTCATTTACTTCTTGAATCGTTATGCCTTCTAATCTTTCTTTTCCTCGAATGTCAGTCACGGTATGCGAAAGATATAAAGGAATATTAAAATCATGAAGACATTGAACAACATTACGTGTTAAACCATTGGAAAATGGCATGATTTCAGCTACACCAAGTACATTAGCGCCTTCTAAAGTCATACGACGTGCCATAATGAGACCAATATCACCACTACCTAAAATAAAGACATTTCTACCGACTAAATAACCATCTTTATTCAAATAGCGTTGTGCACTACCAGCAGTCATAATACCCTTGGGTCTTTCACCAGGAAGTAATATAGCCCCACGTGTTCTTTCATAACAACCTGTTGATAAAATAACAGCGTTTGCTTCAATTTCAAATAACCCTTTTTCAACAGAAGAACATTTAATCGTGAAATGATCTTTTCTTACAATATCAAGTACGGTTGTACTTAAAAGGTAAGGAATTTTGTGTTCATTAAGTTGATTCATGAAACGATCAGCATATTCAGGACCAGTTAATTCTTCTTTAAACTCTTTTAATCCAAAACCATTATGAATACATTGGTTTAAAATACCACCTAATTCACGATCACGTTCAACGACTAAAACGTCAAATCCTTTATTTGCAGCTGATACAGCAGCTGCCATACCTGCAGCTCCTCCACCAATAACTAATAAATGTGTTTTCATCATTTCACCTTCGTTTCTTTGAGTAAAATTGGGGTATCTTTACCATAGTAATTAATTTGATCTAAAGATTGACCAGTCTCTCTTGCGATAATCTTTAACACAGTATTTTCACAGTAACCACCTTGACATAGACCACTACCCGCGCGTGCCCGTTTTTTGATACCTTTAATGGTGTCACTACCCAGCGGACTATGGATAGCTTCCATGATTTCAACTTCAGTTATTTTTTCGCATTTACATACAATGTTTCCATAAAGTGGATTTTCTTTGATTTTTTTCTTTTGTTCATCTTCACTTAAAGTGTAGAAAAATATTTTCTCTTCTCTAAATGGATCAAAGTTTTCTTTCTTTTCTACGTTTGGTTGAATGACTTCATCCACTAAATAGCGAGCAATCGCTGGAGCGGCAGTAAGTCCAGGAGAATCGATGCCAGCGACATGGTAAAATCCTTTAAATTCTTTGGATTCTTGAATAAAGAAGTCTTTATAAGTTGAACCTGCTCGAATACCAGCAAATGTACGAATGGTTTTGTCAAATGGAATATTTTTAGCAAGTCTTGCTGCATCTTCTTTGATCTGCTTCATGCCATCAGGAGTTGTGGTTGTTCTAACCTTATCAAGTTGATCAACAGAAGTAGGTCCGACAAGAATGTTTCCATGGACTTGAGGAACTAATAGAACCCCTTTACCTTTTGATGTAGGAAGTGGATATAAAACTCTTTCTAAATAACCTTTAACACGACGATCTAAAACATAATATTCACCGCGTCTAGGTTTAATCGTATAAGGTACATCTTTTTCAAGCATATGCGCAATTTGATCAGAAAAGATACCTGATGCACTAATAACATGTTTAGTCTCTATGGTTTCTTTGAAGTTAGTTTCAACTACAAAACGATCTTTAACCCATTTAATATTTGTAACTTCTTGGTTTTTTCTAAACTCCACACCATTTTTCATTGCATTTTCTAAACACGCAAATGCAACTTCCCACGGGTAAGTTACTTTTGTTGTTGGAAGAGATAAGACTTGTGTCACAGAGTCACTCATATTTGGTTCAAGCTTACGTGCAGTATGTCCATCTAGGATGGTAGAAGTTGGAACACCATTATGATCAGCTCTCACTTTTAAATCTCTTAGCATTTGTTCTTCCTCATCATTATGGGCTAGAACAAAAGCTCCCGTTCTTAGGAGTGGTATACTTAATTCATGTTCTAATTCTTCATACAGTGCATTACCTTTAACGCATAAAATTGCTTTCAAAGAGCCCTCAATCGGGTCATGTCCAGCATGGACGATGGCACTGTTTGCAACCGTCTGATGGTTAGCAACATCGTTCTCTTTTTCTAATACTAGGGTCTTAAATGGATACTTACTAAGTTCACGAGCAATGTTTGTTCCAATAATCCCAGCACCAATAATAATAAAATCGTACATAAATGCCTCCTATAATATTGAAAAGAGAAAAAACAAGGTTTAATGTTTTTTCTCTCTCTTAGTCTCTTTTTTGATTAACATGTTTAAATCCAAAGCTCAGTTTTACTCGAAGTTACTGCGATTGCACCAGCTTTAAGACAGTGTTCAACATCTAATTTTGATGCGATAAGTCCACCCATTAGGATTTTTGCGTTGAGTTCTCGTTGAATTCTTGGAAGAACCTCATAAGATGTTGCTGGTAATATTTCAACATACTCAGGATTAAGTTTTCTTGCGATTTCTAAACTTTGTTCGAGTGATAAGCTGTCTTTTAAGAAGAAGCGGAAGATGCCAACAACTTTTCGTTTTTTACAAATTTCAATCACTTTGGGTTTACTTGAAATAATCCCATCTACCTTAAGCACTTGAATTAAGTAAATTGCACCAAATTCATCTGCCGTCAATCCCTTAATTAATTCAGAATGAATGAGTACTTTTTTCTTGTTTTCTCGCATTATTCCGATCAGTTCAGGAAGTTGTGCAAGTTGAAAATTCATGAGAATGCCATAGGTCAAGGGGAGGGATATGAATTTTTTTAAATCTTGATGATTGCTAATTGCTGGGATAACGTGTTGATTGTCAAACATAAAATCCTCCTCTTACAAAATAAATAGCAAAGTAAAAAATGTGTCTGCTGATCCATTTTTTTCTTTGCTCATTTTCTCTTATCATCTTAAATTATAGTCCTATTATATGTTTTTATGATGTGATTGTCAAGAAATTTTAGGAATCTGTGAAATCGATTTCAAGAATTTGGTCAGCATTAATCATATAGCGCCCTTCTAAGATAATTTTTCGCTTAATCCAATCAAGTTTGATGATATGTCCAGAGACGTTTTTTGTATAACCATCCTCAAAATAATAAATCATCACAAGTTTTTGTTTATTAAAAGCAAAATTAAGTTTTCGATTGAGTTCATCATATTGATCATCAGACAATGTCGGTTGATCTGATCGACCCAGTCTATGTCTAAGTTCTTTTAAGAGTGAATGATAACCCACAAGGGCATCAAAAGGTGCCCATTTGATAATCCCACGATCATGATAAATGGTATTAGCCATGGTGACCTCCAATCATCTTATTACGTGATTTAATGGTTGATTTTTCAAGTTCACTTGACGCACGATTGACAGAGTTTCTTCCGTATTTCATCCGGATTTCATCAAGTGCATGTCCAAGTTCATGCTCTTTTTCAATTCTGATGCTATCTTCAAAGAGTGAAAATTGATAGGCAGATTGTTTAGAAAGACTTGATATGCTAATATGAACCCTACGAATAGGTTCATCTTCATAGTTTTGATTGAATAAATAGAGGCAATAGTCATAAATAACAGAAGCACTAGACGTTGGATAGTCTAAGGTGATCTGTTTTCCAAATCCACCACCCACTGATTTGCTGTAACTAATGCCAAGATGGATGGTTCTACCGACATAGTGACCGAACCGTAAACGACGTGCGACATCATCGGCCATCTCACGAATAATTAAAAATATATCTGGAGGAAGATAATCCGAGAAAAGCATTTGTCCATTACCAATA
>JBAYCS010000074.1:0-4795 GCA_041668625.1 Acholeplasmataceae bacterium
AAAGAAATTCCCAGTGAAGATATTAAAATTATTAACATGAAAAAAGCAGCTCTACTCCTTTTTGTTGGGATTGCTGGGGTATCCATCGGAGGAACGATGGTGACAAGAGGTGCTGACTTTATTGCAATTAACGGTTTAGTGACCTTTGCTGGTATGAGCATTACAAAAGCAACAACACTTGTTGGACTCAGTGTAGTCGCTCTTGGCACATCATTACCTGAACTTGTGACATCTGTTGTGGCTGCAAAAAAAGGCGAAAATGAAATCGCCTTAGGTAATGTGGTTGGATCTAATGTGTTTAACACACTTTTTGTTGTCGGACTTTCAGGTATTGTCACGCCACTTGGGTTAAATGGTGATGTGTTAATCGATATGATTATCTTAATCGTAATTACGTCAATCATGATTCTATTTTCAATCACTAAAGGTAAAATTACAAAAATTGAAGGTTGGATTTTATTAGGTATTTATGTTGTCTATATTTTTTATATCATCATTAGAGCTTTAGGATTAATTTAATTAAAGAAATCCATTAAATCTTTTATAAACTCTTGATTGTTGTTTAAGTGACTTCCATGATCTAATCCTTGATAAATGTGAAGTTTACCACTTGTTAATTGTTTTAAGATAGACTTAGTATGACTTTTTGTGATTAAATCAAACTCACCAAGCGTGAGTAAAACTGGAATCTTTATGGCATTTAAGTCCTTATCTGTGATGTTGGGTTGTTCCATCATCATCTTCAGATACGGACTTTTATTTTTTTCATAACCGCTATTGATCTTTTTCATGAGATTTTTCTTCAATCCAAAGGGATTGGCATTGACACCAGACACCATTAATTTAGATATCAAATAAGGGTATTTTGATGCAAGCATTAATCCAATGATGCCACCATCACTGAAACCATAGAAATAGATAGGTGAAAGATTTAAAGTATCGATATATGCTTTTATATCTTCAGTCATTGTTTCGAACGAAAAATCATGTGTATATTCACTACCACCATGATTTCTAGAATCAATCAAGTGAACTTCATAGTGTTTAGCTAACAGATCTTTGATAAGATCGAAAATATAATACCCTTCCTGATTACCATGAAGCAAAATTAAAGGTTTCCCTTGCCCGATAATCTCATGATTTAATGTAATACCATTTACTTTAATTTTCATATTTCCTCCTAGCAAAAAGGCCCAAAGGGCCTTAAAGTGTCATCGTGCATAAGCCATGTTCTGTCCCCTTAAAAAGGGTGTGACCATTTATCTCTACTTTCGTAGCATGTTTTTGCTTGAATTTGCATCAACATGTGCCCCTACCAAAATTTGGGTTTCTAGCTTGAGGGGTTTACCGCGTTTCATTAATCAATTTCTTGATTACTCGTCTCTGTGGCACATTTAAGTCTAGGCCATAGTTTCCCTTAGGCCATCAAACGCCGTTACGATTACTCGTACCCTAAGTTATGGTTTCCTTAGGCACAAACACTACATCCATCTCAGGATGTGCTAGCATGGACTTTCCTAACCTATAAGGCTCGGTCACCTTCCAACGACATGCTTGATTATAACATGAAATTATTCTTTTGACAATGTTTCTTCTTCTTCAGTTTCTAGGATTACAGGAGCTTTTTCTACTGGTTCTTCATCATGTGCTTTTGCTTCCTTAATGATAACAATCGTTTGATTCAAGTCTTCTTTGATTTCTAATCCTTCAAGATTTAAATCATGTAATTTCTTTTCATCATGTAATTCCATCTTTGAAACATCTACGACTAATTTCGCATAACCAACAACTGGTGAATACGTTGCTAAAATTTCATGCTTAACTAATTCTGCAAACATCTTTTGATTATAAAAGACTTCATGTCCAATCATTTCAATTGGAACCATACCTGTGACAAGTTCTTTTTCGGTCACACGGTGAAGATCAAAGTGAATGACCTCATTTGGTTTTAAAACGTTCGATTGGACAGCCTTGAAATAGACGTGATGATATTTATCATCTAATCTAATCTTGAATGTTTCTGTCTTCCCATAAGTCTTTAAAGCACTTAGGACATCATTGATGTCCGCTTGGATAGATATGGAGTCAATCGAACGACCATACATTACTCCTGGCACCTGGTGTGCCGCACGTACCACTCTTAGTGGTTCTGTTCTTAATGTTACTTTCATTTCTATAACCTCCATTTGACTTAATTATACCACGAAAGCCATATATGATATAATTTAAGGCATTATATGAGAGTCAAATTATAATTAAATGGCATAAAAAAAGAGGCAAAGCCTCTTTTAATGTTTATTTAGCAAGTGCATCTTTTCTTGATAAATCGATGCGTCCTTTTTCATCAATACCAATACATTTAACTAAGATGATATCGCCTAGTGAAACAACGCTTTCAACTTTTTCAACACGTTCTTTCGCAAGTCTTGAGATGTGAACTAACCCATCAGTACCTGGCCATAATTCAACAAAACAACCAAACTTTTCAATCCGTGTGACTTTACCTTCATAGATTTTTCCGACTTCAGCTTCTCTTGCAAGATCTAAGATCCGTTTTGCTGCACTTTCAATCCATTTGGATTCCATATGCATTAAGAATACGCGTCCATCTTGTTCAATATCAATTTTAACATTGTCATTGTCTTCGATGATTTGAGTAATAATCTTACCTCCACCACCGATTACATCTCTAATCTTATCAGGGTTGATGGTAATCATCTTCACTTTTGGTGCATATTTAGAGAGTTCAGGTCTTACAGCAGGAATAGTTTCTAACATATGGTTTAAGATATGTAGTCTTCCTAAACGTGCTTGTTCTAAAGCTTCTCTTAAGATAGTTTCAGTAATACCCGAGATTTTAATATCCATTTGTAAAGCAGTAATACCATCTTTTGTTCCAGCGACTTTAAAGTCCATATCGCCTTCATGGTCTTCCATCCCTTGGATATCTGATAAAATCGTGTAATATTCGCCTTCTTTAATTAAACCCATAGCAATTCCAGCGACTGGCGCTTTAATTGGAACACCTGCAGCCATTAAAGCCATTGTGCCTGCACAAATTGTGGCTTGAGATGATGAGCCATTAGACTCTAAAACTTCAGAAACAACACGAATCGTATAAGGGAATTCAACTTCATCTGGTAAGACTTGAAGTAATGCACGTTCACCTAATGCACCGTGACCAATTTCACGACGTCCTGGAGAACCGTAACGACCTGTTTCACCCACACTAAATTGTGGGAAGTTGTAATGTAACATAAAACGTTTTGTATCTTCTAATCCAAGACCGTCAATAATTTGGTTTTCACCAAGTGCACCAAGTGTCACAACGCCTAATGCTTGGGTTTGGCCTCTCGTAAATAACGCTGAACCGTGAGGTCTAGGAAGAATATCAATTCTTGATTCTAGAGGTCTAATTTCATCGACTTTACGGCCATCAGGTCGCACTTTGTCAACGGTAATTAGACGTCTAACTTCTGCGGTAACAATACCATCTAGAATAGCTTTCACTTGTTTTAAATAGTCTTTATGTTTTTCATCATCAAACACTTTAATTCCGTCAATATCTTTAAAGAATGATGTTGATTTAAAATGTTCAACGGTTTCTTCACTAATTGCATCAATCGCATGATAACGTTCTAACTTATCATAAATAGATACTGCCTTAATCAAACGATCATAAGCATAATCATAAACTGATTTTTTAACGTCATCTTCAATCTTAAATGCATCAAAATCCATCTTTGGTGTATTGAAATCGTTATAAATAGCTTCTTGGAATTCAACAAGTTTTTTAATTTCAGCATGTCCAAATAAAATAGCTGCTAACATATCTTCTTCAGATACTTGTTTAGCACCAGCTTCAACCATGTTAATGGCATCTTTTGTACCAGCAACTACTAATTCGATGTCACTAAGAAGCGCTTGTTCTTGGTTTGGATTAACGATGAGTTCACCATTAACTCTACCCACTTGAACACCTGCAACTGGTCCATGGAATGGAATGTTTGAAATACCTAATACAATGGATGAACCAATAAGGCTCGCCATTTCTGATGTGCAATCTGGATCTGATGAAAGCACTGTATTAATAATTTGAACTTCGTTTTTAAATCCGTCTGGGAATAATGGACGAAGTGGACGGTCAATTAAGCGTGAAGTTAATGTTTCATGTTCACTAGGACGTCCTTCTCTTCTTAAAAATCCTCCAGGAATTTTCCCTGCTGCATAGAGCTTTTCTTGATAGATCACCATGAGTGGGAAGAAATCTTGCCATGACGGTTCATTTCTTGCTGTCACAGCACTTAAAACTGTAGAGTCTCCATACATGATCATCGCTGCCCCTGCGGCTTGTTTCGCGATCTCACCAATCTCAACTCTTAGGACTCTACCACCGAGTGTTGTTTCGTAAATCTTTTTTGGCATAATATAAAATCTCCTTCATTTTATACTTTCTGTTTCTTAGTATTTTATTTAACCTTTTGAATTATACCACAGTTTCAATAAATTGTATAATGATTAAAAAAAAAGGACACTTTCGTATCCTTTTAGCGACGTAATCCAAGTCTTTGAATCAAAGCTTGATATCTAGTAACATCTTTGTTTCTAAGATATCCGAGTAAACGTCTTCTTTGTCCGATCATTTGATAAAGACCGCGACGTGAATGGAAATCATGAATGTGTGCTTGAAGATGTGTGTTAAGTTCGTCAATTTGAGCGGTTAAAACTGCAATTTGAACTTCTGGTGAACCAGTGTCTCCATCTTTTAATTGGAAGTCCTTAATGATTTCATTCT
>JBAYCS010000075.1:0-4793 GCA_041668625.1 Acholeplasmataceae bacterium
AAAACAGATTTTGGTCCAATAAATGGTAACTGCTTCAACAAATTTGATGCATATGACTAATAATTATTCGTATGAATTCTGCAAGGACTGATAACATTTGTTCGTTATCGTTGGCGGATTTCATTCTAGGCAAGTCAAAGTATGTCTAGAGTACAAATCATTTCCAAATTTACATACTTAATCCACTAGTTAATAAATACATTGCTATCAAGAGATATAATAGTTCCTTTTTTAATGACTCCATATTGGACATCTTTTGCATGTTCGAATAATTTTCTTCCATCTATTCCAATTAAGATATTTTGCTTATCAATAAACTTTTTTGCTTCAGAGTGGAATGTAGTATTAGTAATAAAAATACCTTTTGTACCTTTTTCAGCACACAGAGAACCAAAAAACTCTCTTACCTCTTTCAGGGTTATTGATCCCTTATTTCTTACTCTTGCTTGGACAAATATAGTCTCTTTGTATCCTAAATAATCAATGCAAGTAATAATTCCATCTATTCCGTCGTCAGTGGGTCCTCCGGTTACCTTACTACTATTAATAGTTACATTCTTTAAAAGACATTTTTCAATAAGTTTGACAGAATATTCTTCAAAAAATTCGCCACCCTTAATATTAAATGCATCGATGAGGAATGGAAAAATGTCGTCGCTTGTTTGCGCATTTTTCAGACATTTTCCTATTTCTGTATTAGAAAATTCATTATCTTTCGAAACGCTAAATAAAATTTCATTTTTGATGACAGTCCCTATTTTAACGAGATTTGTAAGTGCATTCCCAGATAGACTTCTGATATCTTTTAAATCTCTTCCTTGCTTTAAAGAATCTACCTTTTTTGCAACTAGATCAAATACTTGTTTCTTTGTTTTAACTCCTTGATGTGAAAGTATTTCAATGATGCTTTGTCCAAGCTCATCTTCTTTAATAATTTCTTGAATTTTCTTATTAAGTTTGATTTTACTGCTATCAAGAATAAAATCTCCATCATTAAGTAACTTAGCTAAGACAGAACCAATTCGACTTTTAGCTTTTGTAAGTACACTATCACTTGACTTATTCTTCAACTCTTCTTTTGTAAGTCCAAAATATGATATGCACTCCAGTATTAAAGGACTCCTATCAATCGCACCTTTTGATACAATTATTAAAAGCCATTCCTTAATTTGTTTACTGTCAAACTTTTCAATTTTAGTACTTTTGTTTGAAACTTCATTAGACATGGTTTTCTCCTCATGAATGTGATATTAGAATCATTCAATTGTGATACTTATTAACATAATACATTTATATTGTGGAAAGCGGGTACAAGAATTCAACACAACAAGAATAGTAAATATTAAAATGATTTAGCACAGTCCGACAACATTTTTTAGTTTTTATCACTTGGCGTATGCCTTAGTATGTCTAAGTGTTAATTAAGGACAATGACAACATTTGTCTGTTTCAGTTAGTTGATGGCATTCTAGATAATGTTGAGTTATCTAGCGCGCAACTTCATAGAATCATTACAATAAATCGAGTCCAAAATTTCAAAACAATTTCACGATAATGCATTCCGATCCAATTATGGTGTTCATTCAACTATATGTTAGTAACATAACAAGAGAATATAGTGATTTTTGGCTATGTATAAGAAAAGATTTTTTTCATTTACATACCAAATCATGCAAATTATGTTGTTTTATATAGAGATAATACTTCAGCTATTCTCACAAGTTGATACTTTGCGGAGCATATCACGTCGTTAATGTTGTTTTGAATTTCCCCATTATACACGACTTTGATAATCGAAATAATCGTTGAATATAATACGCCTAGTGCGACTACGCTTTAATTGGTTTCGCTGTAGGTAATTTTAACATTTTTAAATTGGAAATCACGATTATCTACCATACCCAGTATCCTTATAGTCGTGAGCAGAATAAATCTCTAACTTTGCCGATTTAGCTATCATAGTATTAACAAAACCGCTTGTCATTAAATCGTTTGTCGTAATTATTAACTTTGTTCCATCTACAAAACTGTTGTACTCGTACAAGAAAGAAATCATGTCCGAATATGCATAGGACTCTATATTATTAGCAGTAAAAAAATTCAGTTGTTCGCCGCTAAATTTGCCATTTTCAAGTCCATCAGATTCAGAAAGTCTTCCTGATGTTACACCTTCTTGGACAATATTAGTTAGTTTGTCAATTAATTCTTTTGCTTCAATAGCATCATTCGCAGTTTTAAAATGTCCAATTATCACTAAATTAGCTGAATGTTCTGTTCCGTATCCTATCCAAAGTTTCATACTTAATCTTCCTTTCTATATTTGCTTAAAGCGTTTTCTAAAGAATCTATAATAGCAATTTGATTTTTCTCAAATACATTTTTCATTATACCTTTTTTTGCAGAAATATGAGCAAAATAATATTTCTGCTTAGCATAGTCGAAACTTTGAACTGGCAACATTAAATCACTGTCAATTAGGTCAATGCTAGAATAAGAAAAAGCGATTGGAAGATCAGTATTATTAGAAAGCCATTCTTTCAACTTTATTTCCGAATCTAAAGTCATTATTCTTTTATTGCCAATATCCAAACAAGGGATTAGCAATACTTCCTTTGGTCTTATTTCTAATACGATTTTTCTGAAATCATCTAATTGTTCAACTGTTTCGTCAGTCAAAAGATAGTTGATTCCAATATTATTTGAATATGCACGCAGTTCGATTAATTTTTGGAGCAATATCTCAAATGATTGCTTTCTGTTTTTTTCATACACATCTTTTAACCCATCCATGGAAAATCTTAATAATTGAATTTTGTCCAATATTTTTTTATACTTTTCAATTGATTCACTACCATTCGTAGTCATAGTACACGCCATTTCAGTATCGCTAATTTCGGACAATAATTCATCTAGATAAGAATATAAAGTGGGTTCTCCACCGCCAAGGCCAATACTTAAACATCCATTTCTATCAAGAACATGAACATACTTTATTAATTCGTTATATTCAATGATATTTTCATCGTGCCTGATATAACAATATGGGCAATTTAGGTTGCATTTATTTAACAGGGCAATGGATACGTGCCGTGGAGATAAATCTGGTAACTCAATTTTAATCTCATCGTTTAAAATATTCAGCCCGGTATTCTTTTCAAATAGTAATAATCCGTCGACATCTTTTCTTATTTTCATAAATGTGCTCCATTCATTTCAATATTCTATTTTGTCTAATCAACTATTTCAGTTTATTCGATAGTTCCTAGTTTTCGATACCTAATACCCTTCCCTTGTAAAAGGTTTGTTTCTTCTTCAGAGTTCGGTTTCATTACTAATTCTTCAATGGTTTGGATATTTAAACCAAAAAAATGGATTTGGCGTTTCATTACACAAGACTTTGTATCTTGTACCATCTCTCTTGATTCATAATATATAAAAATACTTCTTCTAGCAAAGAAATGTTGCCAGTTTTATTAAGTATCTTGGATAGTGTTGAAAGAAATATGGTGATGGTTGTTAGCCTTTGCTGGCCATCGATTACTATTATTTCTGTAATCGTAGGATCTCCCAATTTTTCAATAAAGAGCATTGTACTAACAAAATAACTAGATGTTTCGATGATTTGACCATCAAATTTAAAGTTCTTAATCAAATCTTGAAAAAAATCCTTTACTTCATATTTTTCCCAAGAATACGCTCTTTGAAATCTCGGAATAGTAAGCTTATTCCCAGATTTAAGCAGTTCCTCAATACTTTTTTGAAGGGGTGTATAATTCTCATTATTTATCTTTTTAGCTTTAGCTAAAAGATGTATTAACCTCGGATGCAGTAAAATAAAAGGAGAATCTTCAATAACCAAAACCAGCATAATATCATCAGACAAGTATTTCTATGTAAACCAGTGTCGCAAGCGCGTTCGTATTAAGGTCAAAAAAGGCTCATCATTTTAATAAAGATATAGGACCCTACCCTACACGAGGCTACTTATTAAGAGATTAGTGACTTTCTCTTGGCGAAAGATCACTAGGCAAGTTTTTAAACTGAAACACAAAAAATGTTATTGATGCTTTAAGTACCTCTACGATTATTTTTTTGTTTGCAGATTCTGCTATCGAATTGAAAACCATCGTGAAGAAAATACTTCTTCACGAGCTTTTTCCGAAATAGCGATAATAGCCACGTGGAAAGGGTTTTTCCTTTTGAAAGAATGTTTATAATCGTTAATGCGAATGGAATTATTGCACCAATTCCATAAGCAATACCAGCCACAATCAAGTTATCAACAAAAAAATTAGTAAAAGAATAATAGACGAAGAAAAGCGCTACAAGAACAAAAAATACATTTAGTACTATCTTTATTCCGATTTGAGCTAATCTATAGTCATTATTTGCGTTATTCGCATTTCTAATTGCATTGGTTTCCTTTTCTTCTTCTAATTTCCTGCTTGCTTCTTCATTTAATTTGCCAATTCTCGATTCATAAACGTTTTTTTGAGCCTCCAGTTCATTATCTTTTATTTTAGTTACTTCTTTTGCATATTCATCGCGAATTAAAGCATCAAAGCTAGAAATTGAACCTTCTGGCAACTCTCTTGAGCCACCCCATGTGTATTCATTTAGTAAATCATCAAGATAAGTGTAGTTTTTGATTGCTTGAAATCTTGTATCAGAAATTCCTGCAGTAATCTTTTGTTTCTCGAGAGCTGCCATTAGTTTTGCTCTTACTGGTTCAGTAATGTTGTATGCAGAGTAGCAATAAGCAACTAAATTTTTAGATAAAAACATTTTTACAC
>JBAYCS010000076.1:0-4784 GCA_041668625.1 Acholeplasmataceae bacterium
ATTGTAGTTTTTTATACTTAATCCACTTCATGTGATATCCTAACCATCATTATTTTTGAAATACTACTTTATAAGCTAAACATGAACCTGTCATGATACCTTCTTTAATCGCGGGATCTTCGTTCATATATCGGATAGCTTTTTCTTCATTTTCACATTCAAAAATGACGAGTCCATAACCATTTTGGTTCTCAATTAAAGTTTTACCAACATGAATAATTTTTCCTATTTCAAAATCTTTTTTAATTCTTTGAAAATGCTTTTCAATAATCTGTTCATCTTCTTTTGTCCAATTCTTTTCATCCCATAACCTTTGGATCAATTGAATTTTGTAACTAAAGGTTTGCATCAATCATCACCTCGTAAAGTTATTATAACACGACAGTTGATGTAATATTTTTTTACATCAAAAACTCATAAAAAAAGACTAGAAGAAAATCTTCTAGCCTTTGAATCAATATTAACCTTTGGTTGCTCCCGCCATAATACCTTCGATTAAGTAACGTTGGAAGACCATATAAAGTGTTGCAATCGGGATACCAACAATTAGTGCTCCAGCAGCGAACGCTGAGTAATGTTGATAGTTTAAGTCATTAATAAACTTGAATAACCCAACTGCAAGTGTCCATTGCGTTGTCACATCATAATCCACTGGTGCTCCTTCAGGATAGAACTGTAACAAATACCCTGGTAACATATAATCCATCCAAGGACCCATAAACATGGATACTGCAACGAATGTTAGAATTGGAACCGCAAGGGGTAAGATAATTCTAAAGAAAATTTGGAGTTTGTTTGCACCATCAATCATGGCCGATTCATCCAAATCCTTAGGAATTTGTGTTAAGAAGCCTTTAATAAGCCATAGATTACCTGGAATACTACCACCAATATATAGAATAGATAGAGCCGTTGGTTTACCGAGTAATCCAAACTTCCAGAAGAGTACATACATTGCAATTAGCCCCATAAATGATGGAAACGCTTGAAGGACTAAAATCGTAAGTAATCCAGCTTTTTTACCTTTAAATTGAAATCTCGCAAATACGTATGCAGCACCAGTAATCAAAATGGTTCCAACAAACATATTAATCAAAGCAATCTTTAATGTATTCCAATACCATTTTAGATAGTTTGTTTCATTAAATAAATATTTGAATGCTTCAAATGATGGATCTTCAGGCCATAATTGGTTAGGAATACTACTTCTAAGATTTGCAAACGCCATACCAAAGATGTAGATAACCGGAACAATGACGATAATCGCAACTAATGAGATTTCACCATAAACCAGTGCTCTTCCAACAAAGTTTTTAAAACTAAAAACATTTCTTAATGCTTGCTTTGACACATTTCTACGTTTTTCTTTACGTTTGTAATGAATAAATCCATAAATTGGAATCATCGCAATCAGACCGACTTGAAGACCTTCATAGCCTTTCTTACTTGCATAATCAACGACTGTTCCTTGATGAATCAAGAAGAGTAGAATAAATGCAAATGATCCAAGTAGTGTTTGTAATAAGTTATTTGATAATGAGATATAGAGTAAAACTGAAAGTGGAATCACAATAATAAATCCAAGTAACACAATGAATGCATCTAATAAAATTCGTTTTGCCATGACTTCAAATGAGAACAAGTTCTTTATTTCTTTATCTGTAACTCCAGGTGCATGTGCTAACTTATTAAAATAAAGTAAGCCATAAACTGGAATTAAAGCAATAAAGCGAGCTTTTACATCTTCACGTCCTTTTTTCTTTGCAAGATCAAAGGCAACATTTTGATGAATGACTAGAGCTAATATGATAATGTATGCGATTAAAATATAATTTAACATGGCTTAGTCCTCCTGGAATGCTCTGGTTCTCGGTAAGTTCCATGCGGTAAGTGAACCCACAAAGATAAAGATGAGAACAGAGAACACAGATGCCATGTTGAAGATTGAATAGTCAACCGTCAACTTATACATCCATGAAATCAAGATGTCCGTGTCACCAGCGAACCCCCTGCCGGCATGTCCGGCATTCGGTCCACCACCTGTGATAAAGTAGATGACCCCAAAGTTATTGAAATTTCCTGAGAATGTCATAATTAAAATTGGTGCAGTGGAATAAAGGACAAGCGGCATGGTGATTTTTGTAATCTTTTGCATACCGGTTGCTCCATCAATATCTGCAGCTTCATAAAGTGTTGAATCAATCGCAGTCATAATACCCGTCATAAGTGCCATAAAGTATGGAAACCCTAACCAAATATTAACGACAACTAAAGTTGTTCTAACAAACGTAGGATTAAATGAATTACTAAACCATTGAATGTTATCTCGGCCTAAATAGAATAATCGATCGATACCGCTTAAACTCGAGAAATCCACACCTAGCATACCGAGTTGATTCAATATGTTATAAATACCAATATCTTGTAAAAGTTGGTTAATAAAGCCATTTTCATTAAACATAACTGAGAATACCATTTGAGATAAGAGTGCAGGAATTGCCCATGGAAGAATTAAAATGGTACGCCACATTTTTCTAAATACAACACGTTCACTATTTAAAATGAGGGCTTGGATAAATCCACCAAAAAATACGGTAAATGTCGATAAAACAGCCCATAAAATGGTCCATAATAAAACTCGCCAGAATGCTTGTCCAAACGATGCTCCTAAACCAGACGTGAAGTTAAAAAGAGCAAAGAAATTCTCTAAACCAACCCAGTCAAAGGTGTTCATCATCGATTCATTACCAGAAATACTTGTGAAAGCAATAACGAACCCGAATGCAATTGGCATAATCGAAATAAATGCTAGAACAAAGAGTGCCGGTGATAATACAATGTATTCAAATCCTGACTCATAAACATCTTTAAAGTATT
Organism: Acholeplasmataceae bacterium; assembly: GCA_041668625.1. GTDB lineage: Bacteria > Bacillota_I > Bacilli_A > Acholeplasmatales > Acholeplasmataceae > UBA6181. The sequence continues at coordinate 2,878 of JBAYCS010000076.1, forward strand.
CAACATCTTTTTCAACTTGTTCTTTTTTACGTTTCTTCTCACTAATTTTATAGGCATCATGAATACTCCAAATACCAAATAGGAAAAAGAAGAGTGATAAAATGACACCAATTAAACCTTCTAATAAGATTTGTGTCGATACATGCCCTTGAATTGGAACTGGTTCTAAGATGGTCACCTTTCCAATTAAATTAAACTGTGAAGATTGAGTACCAATCATCGCATCTAAAAGTGCTGTATGACCTGTGAAGTTGACTTTATGAGCGACCCCTAAAGTTCCAACTGACCAATAGCCTCTTAAGAAAAGACCAGCATAATCATAAAAGAAATTATCATAATCAGTTCTAAATTGAGTTTTAACTTCAGGATTTAAATCTAAATATACTTTAAGCATTAACCGCGTGTAATCACTATTGTTATATTGATTCCAGGCAGCTGAATATGTATAAAGCATCGCTTGTCTGAATGTTACAAAGAATGGGGTTTCTTTGAATTGCAAACGCACAGAGTTATAAATTAAACCAGGTTCAAAATATTCGTATAAATCTGTCCCTCTTTTGTATAGAGGTCCATTAATTGTTATCTTAGTTACGTTTGATGCGGGTTCAACGTTTTCTGTAAAAATGTTGATATAACGGGTAGATCCTGCATCATTTGCACGTATGTAATAAGTAGCTCCAGATCGGTAAACCTCATTCGTTTTGGTAAATGCTGTGAGTCCATCTATAGATTCTAAGATGTTATTTTCATTTAACACTTCGGTTAATAATGTGGTTTCCACATATTCTTTTTTATTACTTCCGTCAAGTAAAGTAATATTTCTTTCAACATAATAAATGCCTTGCTCATCTTTGAATAGATTTTGTCTTCTGTTGACATGGATAAGTCCAGTAGCATCAAAATCATCAGCAAGTGTGACGACATTACTTTGAATATTCGTATAGATAATTGGATTGTTTTCTCTTAAATCTTTTGCTAAAAATGCGATAAATAGATCTTCAGTTAGATTTTCAGCTCCACCAATTTCAACTAGATAGTCTTCAAAAGGTTGATAAGCACCATCGGTAAATTTGTTGTACTCATATTCAGGTAAAAACCCTTGAGTGATCCATTCATCACCAAAATCTTGACCTAATAATTTATCATAGGCATCTTTCTCTTCGAAATAACTACTCGTCAATAATTCTATACCAATGAATCCAACGAAAAAAATAAAAAAGAATAAGGCCTTTAAATATTGCCTATTAAACACCTGACCAAGTCCCCAAACAAGACCAGAAAGAATAGCCTTCAGGATACTAAAAAATTTCATATTGCCCTCCAGTAAAACTATAAAGGAGGGCGGCAATCGTCATCGATGCCGCCATCTCATAGTTATAATTAATTGTTAAAAACTGCTATTTAGCAAGACCTGCTAATGTACGATAAGATGATTCTGCAGATGCTACTGCTTCTGCTGGAGACTTACCGTTATTCCATACGTCAATTACCATTGTTTCGCCTGGTCCCCAGTAATAAGTTACTTGAGGAATTGTTGGCATTGGAATTGAAGATTCAAGTTGAGCTGCCATTGCTAATAATCTTTCGTCATCACTTACACCTTCGATGTTAGCAAGTAAATCAGATTTAAGGGCTGGTAATTTACCTTTGTATTGATATTGAAGTTCCATTGCGATGTCAGAATTTAAGAATTCAACAAACTTAATCGCGTCTTCTTTATTATCAGAATACTTGTATACTGCTGCAATAATCGCACCAGCAAATGTCTTAGCTTCATTACCATTTAAAGTTGGTATTGGAGCAACTTTATAGTTCACACCAGCTTTAGTATAAGCTTCATGGTTCCATGGTCCTGCAATAATGTAAGGAATTTTACCGCCTTCAAAGTTTGCACTACCAGTTGCTGA
>JBAYCS010000077.1:0-4775 GCA_041668625.1 Acholeplasmataceae bacterium
AATACCTAATTGGATAGTTGCTCCGTCTGGAATATGCTTGGCAATCATTTGACCAATAATCATATCTTTTTCATTGGGTTCTGGATTAATTGTGGTTGGTACTGGATAATTGCTTTCGATAATATAATCAACTTCATCGATGTGTACTTGATTATCCCCAAAAGTTCTTGGGAAATTTGGATTAACTTCAACAATGACAATATCTGCGAGATCCACGGCATCTCTTTCATACACATTTTGAATGGATAAGGAGATGTAACCATTCTCATCTGGTAGTGATGCCGCAGTCGCAAAAATATTAGGTTTCATGTGTTCAAAACGTTTTTTACCTGCTAAATGCAAGTGATTAGGAATAAATGAAATATTTCCATTTTTATGATATTTTCTTAAAGTTGCGGTATAAAACCAACCAGCTACTTTAAATGAATCAATATATTTTGGATTTGTAAAAAATTCAGCCTCTAAAATGGGTAAACAATTGGAGACCACGACATTTTTCACTTGATCAGCAACTGTATGAAGCACACGCATAAAGCTTTGTGGTTCAGAAGCAGTCATACCAACCACAATGTGATCATTGGATTTTACAAGTTTTACCGCATCTTCAGCTTTGATATATTTTGGCATAATTTATCCTCTTTTCTTGGTTTTAATCAAAAATTATTTACCCCATTTGATAATGTTTGCAGCCCAAACATAACCAATACCTGCTGCTAACATACAAACGACAGTACCATCTTTGACTTGACCACTCTTTAGCGCAAGGTGTAAGGATAGGATTTGGTCAATTTGACCAATGTGGCCATAATTTTCTAAGTAAATCGATTGGTCTTCACTAAGTCCGAGTTCTTGAAGCATCGCTAAATGTCCAGAGCGCTTCATATGAAGGATATCTAAAAATCCGATGTCTTTTCTTGTCATATTTGATTTACGAAGGGATTCATCAATACAACGATACCAATTATTCATCGAAACTTCATTTAGACGATCCTTCATTTTCTGCGCATCCATCAAACGTAATGATTTTTTGGATTCATCTAAGTTAGCCAGTGAGAGCGGGTTGCATTGCCCACCGATCTCAACGCCAGCTGTTCTAGATAATGATCCATCACCAATCATATGTGAACCTAATAATAAGTTTTTACCATAATTCTTCTTTAAAATGATAGTTCCACCACCAGCAGCAAGGTCATACATCATGGACATTGATTTATCAGTATAATCCACAAAGTCTCCATTGCGGTAGCCACCAACGACCATAATCACATGGATTTCATCGTCAGCAATGAGCATATCTTTTGCCATCTTTAAGGCAGTAACCGTTGTACAACAACGATTTTGAACATCGATTCCCCATGCATTGATCGCACCAATGCGATCTTGAATATAGAGAGCAGATGTTGTGAGTGGATATTCTTTCCATTCTTCTGTGATTGATAAAATAACATCAATATCTTTAGGATCTAATCCAGTATTTTTTAAAGCATCGAGCGCAGCAAGTGCTCCCATTTCTTGAGATCCATCGTTTGGGAGTGATACAGGGATTGATTTTTCGATAATCCCGAGTTTTTCAATAACTGCTTGTTCACTCCAGACGCCTTGTGTAGCTTCTGAAATTTCTTTAGCTGTCATTCTTCCTTGTGGGATATAAATGCCTGTTCCGACAATCCCAACATGATTCTTTTCCATATGGAGTACCTACTTTCGTAATTTAAAAAATGTTTAGAGTCTCATGCCACCATTAGCATTAATGGTTTGTCCTGTAATATAAGATGATTCTTCACTTGCTAAGAATAATGCAACATTTGCAATTTCATGAGGTTGTCCAAGACGACCTAACATTGTAAGTTTAGCAAAACCATCGAGTAAATCTTGTGGAACTGTTTTTAAAATATCAGTCATAATGTAACCTGGAGCGATCGCATTAACTCTTACGTTAGCACCTTTTCTAGCAAATTCTTTTGCCCATGTCATCGTTAAACCAATTACACCGGCTTTAGTTGCTGCATAATTCGCTTGACCAATATTACCAAAAATACCAACAACAGATGAAATATTAATGATTGAACCATAATTATTTTGTTCCATTAATGGTCCAATATAACGTGTTAAATTAAATACACCTTTTAAATTGACATCAATGACAGCATTCCATTGATCATCCGTCATTTTTCTCGTCATCGCATCTTTTGTAATACCCGCGTTATTGACTAAAATATCAATTTTTCCAAACTTTTCAACGACTTCATCAAAGAATGCTTTGCATCCTTCAACGTCAGTCACATTAAGTTTGTATCCAAATACGTTTTTTGCTTCATATTGTAAATCGCCCATATCTGCAGCGATAACAATTGCACCTTCTTTAGCAAAGCTTTCAGCAATTGCTTGTCCTAAACCTTTAGCGCCACCTGTAATGACTGCAACTTTATTGTCTAATCTTCCCATGATATCCTCCTATTTAACTTTCTTTAAGATGACAGCTGTTCCCATACCGCCACCAATACACAAACTTGCAAGACCTAAGTTAACATTTTCTTGCTTCATCATTTCATATAGTAATGTCACAATAATTCTGTTTCCGCTTGCTCCAACTGGATGTCCAAGTGCAATCGCACCACCATTTAAGTTAGTTCTTTCTAAAATCCATTCTTTTGTAACTTTATGTTCATCAACGAGTTCTTTAATCACACCGAGTGATTGTGCTGCGAATGCTTCATTGAGTTCAAAAAGCTCAATGTCAGATAGTTTTAGATTCGCATGGTTTAATGCTTGACGAATCGCAGGAGTTGGTCCTAAACCCATCACAGATGGATCTACACCACCTTGTCCAATACCAATGAGTTCAGCAATTGGTTTAATGTTATGACGCTTGATGTAGTCTTCACTTGCTAAAATCGTGAAGCTTGCTCCATCGTTAATACCCGATGAACTTCCCGCAGTCACTGATCCATCTTTTTTAAATGCTGGACGTAGTTGAGATAATTTTTCTAAATTAGTATTTCGATTAATAAATTCATCTTGATCAAATACGATATCACCTTTACGTGTTTTAATAATCACAGGTGCGATTTCATCTTTGAATTTGCCTAAATCTTGAGCTTTCATTGCTTTTTGTTGTGAAGCCCATGCAAAGGCATCTTGATCTTCACGTGTTAAGTTATACTTTTCAACGATTCTTTCTGCAGTCATCCCCATATGTTCGCCATCAAATGCATCAGATAATGCATCATAAAGCATATGATCACGCATGGTTTGTTCGCCCATTTTGACACCCATACGAATTTGTGCAGGCACTAAATATGGCGCATTACTCATCGATTCAACACCACCAGCAATCACTAATTGGTTCAAACCAAGAGCGATATTGCTATAAGCATTCATCATGGCTTTCATTCCAGATCCACATACCATGTTCACACCATAAGCAGGAACAGATGTTGGAATTCCTGATTTAATCGAAATTTGACGTGCAACACCTTGTCTAAGTCCTGCAGGTAAAATGTTACCTACTAAGACTTCATCGATTTCTTTAACTTGAATTTTCGTTTCATCGAGTAATTGTCTGAGTACTTGAGAACCAAAATCTGCTGGATGAAGTGGAGCAAGTGTCCCCATAAATGAACCAATTGCACTACGTTTTGCACCAATGACATAAACTTTCTTCATTTCTATACCTCTTTCTAAAAGCGTTTTCATTTTTTTATAAAAAATTATACATGAAATAAAAACGAGATATCATCTCTGTTAGTCGCTTATACATCATGTAACCTATTATCAAAACTTGAATAAATATTCATAATACGATTTAATTCTATCATAAGGGGTATTTTATGTCAACAAATTGAGTTCTATTTAAATAAAAGTATGTTTCAAGAATGAATGATTGCTATTTAACATCAATAAAACATGAATCATGAATAATAATGTAGGTTCATGTTTCAGTTATCATAAAATAAATTTATCTTATAAGTACGCCATTAAGTCTTCTATTTTAAAATTTTTCTTGAATTTTTATTCATTTTGATTTACACTGTTGTTGGGTGATACGATGAACCAAGTAAATTACCGCTTGCCAAAAAGAAAAGATGGACAGAAAACTTTTGACCATATTCTAGAAACTGCGAAGAAACTTTTCTCTAAAAATGGATATCAAGCAACTTCAATTAATGAAATTATTTCTAAATCAGGCATAGCAACCGGAACTTTTTATCTTTATTTTGATGATAAGTTTGCTCTATATTCATTTTTACTTACTAAATATCGCAAACTAATCAGAAAAGCAATTAGCGAAGGTATTAAGGATTCACATACACGTTATGATAAAGAAAAAAATGGTTTAAAGGCGTTCTTACGTTTCGCATGGCAAGATCCACTTGCATATCGAATCATTTGGGAATCGATGTTTGCTGATAAAAAGTTATTTAGAGAATATTATGAAACATTTAGTCATGATTATGTTAGACAGCTAAGCCTAGCTGTTAAAGACGGTGAGGTTAGAGATGATATCGATTTAGAAACTCTTTCTTATATCCTAATGGGTATCTCTAATTTCGTGGGTCTTCAAGTGTTATTTAGAGATAAATTGACTGAAGACGATTTAGAAGAGTTAACTGAACAAGCCATGAAAATTTTGACTTCAGGAATGTTTACAAAATAAGAAAGGCTTCGGCCTTTTTTTGTTTAATAAACGGGTGTTACGGTGATGGTTGAGCCATCACAAGGAACATCAAGTCTGCAATTAAGTTTATCTTCAATCCCTTGACCAAGTTCAAACC
>JBAYCS010000078.1:0-4767 GCA_041668625.1 Acholeplasmataceae bacterium
ATAACAACACCCACAGCAGAACTAAAAATTGACATCACACCAGATAATACAGCAAGTATAGGAACAGCGGTATGTGTATTCATAAGACTTGCTAAAAATGTTGTAAGTAGTTCAACACCACCGAGTTCATCAGCCACAGAGATTAATACTGCAGTACCACAAATTAATAATATTGTGGACCAAGGCACACTTAAAATGGCTTGATTTTGATCAGCTGCTTTAAATAGAAGTAAGACAGCAGATAAAGCAAATGCTGCAAACCCTACATTCACACCACCAACCATAACCCAGACAACTAAAATAAGAATCGTGATTAATGTGATGATTTGAATTTGATTTAGTTTTCCAGCTTTTGTTATTTCAACTTTTTCGCCTTTTAACTTTAAACCACCAAGAACCACAAATGCAAGTCCTGAAAATAATGTCATTGCTAGTACGTTGTTAAAATAAATGTGGAATCCTAAATCGCCTACTCCTGTGGCATTGGCTAATTCTAGTGCAACAATACCATTAGGGGCTAAAGGGGATAAACCTCCTGCAATTGATCCTAAAATAATTAATATACTCATCAGTAATATTGAGATATTCGTTTGAAAAGCAATAATCAATCCAATCGGAAGCAATAATGCAGAAGTAGAAATGTTTCCAGGACCAACAGATGCAATGATAACTGCTAAGAAGTAAAAGATAATCGGAATCAAAACCTTTTTTCCCTTACTTTGATAAATTATGGTTTTTGATATTTTTTCTAATGTTCCATTTAGCTTAGCAATTCCAAATAGAAGTGTAATCCCAAATGTGGTGAAAAAGAGTTTGAGAGGCCAATATCCAATGATTTGATCCATGGGGATACCGCCTAAATAAAATCCGATAAAGAGTGAAAAAACTAAAGCGATAAGCCCAACATTGATGTTTTTCCAAAACCCAATGGCAATGGCTACAACAATGGCGATTAATGAAATATATGCAATCATGGATCAATAAACTCCTTTGTGACTATTTGTGAAAACTTTTCTTTTCGATTTCGCGAACAGCGGTTCTTGCTTTTTCGATATTACGAGCACGCCAATCTTCTAAGTTCTGAGTAAACCCAGTATTTAAGAAAGTTTTAGCCATTTCAACACCCATGATTGGCGCAATCACCCAACCACCCATGCATAAAACGTTTGCATCATTAATCGCACGGCACTTTTCAGCAGCATATACAGATTCACATGCAGCAGCATGAACACCTTCATGTTTATTTGCTACAATTGACATCCCCATACCTGTACCACAAATTAAAATACCACGATTAAATTCTTTGTTTTGTAATCTTTTTGCACCATTTTCAGCAACCTCAAAGAAAGGAAGTGGTGCATTTTCATCAGTTGTACCAACGTCAGTAACGTCATAGTTGTTTTCAATTAAATAAGCTTTAACTGCCTCTTTTAGAGAAAAACCTGATTTGTCTGATCCAATAAATAATTTTTCCATGTTTAGTTATTCTCCTTTACAACAATGATGTTTTCTTGCAACAACACGCTTGCAAGCTTCAACTATATTTTTAGCTTTTAAGCCGAACTTTTCCATTAAGAAATCTTTTTTACCTACTTCTCCGAAATGATCCATCACACCAACGCGTTCCATCACTGTTGGACAGTTTTCAACTAAAACTTCAGCAACTGCACTACCTAAACCATTAATAATGTTATGATTTTCTGCAGTAACAACAGCTTTAGTTTTTTTAGCTTCTTTAATGATAGCTTCTTTATCGATCGGTTTAATGGTATGAATGTTAATGACACTTGCTGAAATACCTTGTTCAGCTAAGATCTTTTGAGCATCAAGCGCTTCTTTAACCATAATACCTGTAGCAAAGATCGATACATCAGTGCCTTCAATGATTGGAGTGGCTTTTCCAAGTTCAAATTTTTGATCATCAGCAAAGATAGGATCAAACTCTTGACGTAATAAGCGAATATAAACTGGTCCATTATGTTCGATAATTTGTGGGAACATGGCAGCAAGTTGAACACCATCAACTGGTTCAAACACTGTCATCGTTGGAAGATTACGCATTAAACCGACATCTTCTAAAGACATATGTGTTCCACCATTGAGTTGAGCCATGATACCTGGATCTGAACCCACCATTTTTACATTTAATTGTGCGTATGCTACAGATAATGTAACTTGGTCAAATACACGACGAGTCGCAAATGGTGTAAATGTATGTGTAAATGGAATTTTACCCATATTTGCTAATCCAGCAGCAACACCAATCATGTTAGCTTCTGCAACACCAACATTAATCGCACGATTTGGATATTTTTCAAAAAATGGTGTTGTTTTTGAAGCTTTCATTAAGTCCGCTTCAACAATGACTAAATTGTCATATTTTTCAGCATATTTCAATAATAAATCAACATAGATATCTCTTAATTGTCTATTTCTTAGTTCCATGATTAACCTAACCTTTCAATAGCTTTTTCAGCCATTTCTTTTGTCACTGGTAAATTATGTGATCCAACTGTACCTTCACAGAAGTCAGCACCCTTACCTTTAATCGTATTGCATATAATCATTGATGGTTTACCCTTTGTTTCTTTGGCTTTTTGAATAGCATCAATAATTGCTAAGACATCATGACCATCAATGACTTGGACATGCCAGTTGAAAGCTTCCCATTTTTTATCAAGTGGGCCAACTTCATTGATATTATGAACATCACCATCGATTTGCATCTTATTGTAATCAGTGAATGCAATTAAATGATCAAGTTTACGATTACCTGCAAACATTGCAGCTTCCCAAATTTGACCTTCTTGAGATTCACCATCACCAATAATAGCAAATACTTTGAAAGGCGACTGATCAATTTGAGCAGCAGTAGCCATACCGACAGCCGCTGAGAAGCCTTGACCAAGAGAACCTGTTGTCATATCAACACCAATTGTCTTATTTTTATCTGTATGAGAGGGTAAGTCTGTATTTGGTTGATTGAGTGTATCTAATAAAGATATTGGGAAATATCCCTTTGCAGCAAGTGTTGCATAAACTGCAGGACCACCATGCCCTTTTGATAATACGAAACGATCACGATTCGGCATTTTAGGGTTTTTAGGATCAACATTCATTTGATCGTAATATAAAACCGTTAAAATATCAACAATTGATAAGCTACCACCCACATGCCCCACACCAAGTGTTGCAATACTGTTAATGGTTAATTTTCTTATCTCTTTTGCTTTTTCTTCTAAAAATTGTCTTTTATCCATTTTTTCCTCCTAATATTTGACGATTTCTAATGATAGAAAATCTGCTAATATACTTAACTCTTCACTAACATCGCCATAAAGTACAGCGAAGTGTGGTTCCCAGCCCTCTTTAACCATTTGAGTAATCATTGGTTTCACAGGGTTTGATACTTTAACTACCATCGATGTGCCTAAAAACTGTTTAGGCTTATCTAAAATTTCACCTTGTGCAATAAAGAATCTAAATGTGCCATCAGGCTTTCTTCCAATTCTAAAGATTGTTGCCTTTTCACTTGGGCGAAGGCCAAATTCCATTGTTGGTCCAATCTTCCGATTTGGGTGTACACCAGTTAGTGCACCAGTGTCTACTCTTGCAAGTGAACAAGCAGAAGTACCACAATGCCAAAATGTAATGGTGTTTTCTTCTTCATCAAGTGAAACGGGATCACCTAAGTAAGTTGGAGTTTTTGTGAGTTGCTGACCAATATACATTGATAATGCACCGTAAGCATCTGTTTCACATGCAGCAGCAATATTTTGATCGTTTAACATCCCTAAGACGCCACAAACAGGTGTTCCATAGTCTGTGAAGAAATCAGGCCAACAACGAGATGCAATGGCATGAATGTTGTTTTTCTCAATGTAATCTTTGTAGGCTTTATATAACTTCACAAAGTCATTTCTATTTTGGTTAGGTGTTTGATCAAGATTCTTCATCTTTTGATGGGCTTCATCACTTTCTGGTTTAGCAGAAGATAAATCCATGTTTTTAGCAATATTTGTTAGTTCTCTAGATTCAATGGCTAGTAAGTTAACGCCAAATGCAGAAGACATTTCTAAATCTAGGGCACGACCAAACCCAAATCCTTGAGGTGTATGTCCAATCATTAATAGATTGACATCTTTTAGTTGATGCTTCAGTTTAGCAGCTGTGATGACTTGTTTGAGTTTCACTTGGATTTCAGTTTCACTTGGAAATCCATACATGTACTGAAGTGGCATTTTTTTCATCGCCTTATAGGCAAAACCCGCAGAAAAAGCTCCAGTTAATGAATTTAGTCTTAATCGTCCACCATCGATGACTGGTTCTCTAAGTGTCCATAAAAGCACAGGGGCATCAAGTTTCTTAAAAACTTCAGTAGCATAAGCAGAATTAGCGAATGTTACATTTTGTAAAATGATAAGATCTGGATTTTTTCCTTCGATAAACTTTTTAAGTAAATCCATAGATAATAACATTTCATCCGGCACAATCGCATCTTTTTCGATTGATGTAATGAGTTCAATTGAATCTTTAAATGCTTTTTCAGCAGATTCTAAATGAAATGTTGGAACTCCTATGGGTATATATAATATTTCAAATTTTTTCATATATTCTTGTATATTCAGTATATAGCATTTGATAGATACTGAATATAGCTTCCTTTCTTTCATTTGTTATAATTTTAATAGGTACTGTGGATTTGTTTCATATTTTTAGCGCTTGACGCTTATAGGAGATTCCTACCACAGTTCCTGTTTTTTACTA